>JANYAB010000184.1 GCA_025355225.1 Bacteroidota bacterium | reverse complement strand
TGGCAGCCTCGGCAATGAACAATCCACTGCCCCCGCTTGATAAGCCAACAAGCGATCTGTTGGTAGAACATCCCGAAAATAAGCTTTATCACTCCTGGGTGGACCTTAACGGTGTCGATATGTTTTCGCAGATGCTGGATACTTCGGATATTAAACCGGGGGCCATATTATCCGGGCTTAATTCCAGTTTTATACAGCCTATAGCCCAGCGGGTTGTAGCTGCCGACCCTACCCAATGGCAGCCGCTGCCGGGGTTTATCAAGCCGGGTTTGAAAATATTCACCACATTAAGCAACCTGCAGGGTTTTCCTTACCAGGTGCCATTTGGGGCCAATGCCACAACAGGCAGTAATAAATATAACATGGTGGTGCACAACGACTATGCTTGTTTTCAACTGACTGAAGAAACAATAACCGGCCCCAATGATGGCTGGATCCCCCTGAACCTGAAAGATAAAACAAATACCGACGTAGCTGCCAATGCGGCCATGGCTACCGGAGCTTTTCCGGTCGGGCTTCAGTCGAGAGTAATTACGCGCGATGCCATGTATGTAAATGCAAACAAATGGCTCAAGGGTTATATAACGCCTCCACTGCCTGATGGCCCTTATACTACGCTGAACGTGGACGGCGGCCTGATAAACAATGAGCCGTTTGATAAGGTGCGGAGTGTGCTTGGCGAACTGCCCGGGCAGGAAGTGGATGCAGTTGACGACTTTAACAAGTTTACCAATACCGTGCTGATGATAGAACCTTTCCCTACCAAGCCACCCAGCGTTATGTCATTGTCGCCGGACCTGATGAACGTGATTGGGCATACCTTGTCCACCATGATCACCCAAATGCGCTCAAAGCCTGTGGACGTAACAAATGCTATGAACGATGCTTGCGCCGGCCAATACCTCATCACACCATCGAGAAATGTTACCGGCGCCGATGGTTCAGTAACTGAGCTGGCAGGCGAGCTTGCTATTGCCTGTGGTGCGCTTAGCGGATTTTGCGGATTTATCAACAAAAAATTCCGCGTGCACGATTATTTTTTGGGCCGTTATAACTGCAAGATATTCCTGCGCGATTATTTTACCGTGCCCGGAAGTGCCCTGGACAATAACCCTATTTTTAAGGACGGCTATGCTAACGTTAACAGGGACGATTTCAAATCAACCGCTCCGAACGGTGGTTACCAGATCATCCCGGTTTTTTCTGACGCGACAGACTACACCTTCCCCGATTTTAAATTTGATGTAAGCAGTCCGGATCCAAACTGGCCCGTGATACAGCAGAGCGACATAGATCAGTATCAGGGTCAACTTAAAAGCCGCTTCCAGGCTATTGTAATGAACATGGCCGACCTTAACTGGCTCACCAAGGGATTGCTATGGGTGGGTGCCAAGGTGATGTTGAACAACTTTATAACCAACAAAGTGATTAAAACCATTAAGGATGACCTGGTAGCCTGGAAACTACTGGCACCGCAGGATAATTAACGTAAACCAGATATCGAAACCCTAATCCACATGGTATACACTAAAAAACATTCCGCGGACTTTATAGCTATTTTAATACTTCTTTTAGCTCTGGGCATTCCAAATGAAGGCTATACCCAGGGTAAATGTTTGATTGTCTCGGACATACATCTTGACCTGAATATAAAGGCCGGTTTGCAACATTTGCGGGATAGCGACGCCAACCTCGATCTTGTAAAACGGGCCATAGCTGATATGAAAATAAAGCTGCCGCACCCTGCTTTTATTATTATAGCCGGCGACTTTGTGGGGCATAAAGTACAAGGAAACGATAAAGCAAATACTACCGCTATAATTGCCAAATTATTTCATGCTCAATTTGGCGATGTGCCAATTATACCCGCCCTGGGTAACAATGATAGTGACCGGGGGGATTATGTTAAGCCTACAGCAGATTTCCTGGATGCGTTTGCAAAAGCCTGGAAGCTGTCTGGTTTGGGTGTAAACATAACCTCATTTAAAAACCACAGCGGCTATTATGCTGCTGCCACCAATAAATTGCCCGGTCTTAAATTTATTGTGTTGAACAGTTCGCTGGTAAGCGACCAGGGACACCGATACAAAGGAAATGATAAGGATACAGTATACAAGGAAGGCAGATCAATGCTGAATTGGTTGGGTAGCGCGCTGCATAAAACCGCCAGCAGTAAAAAAGTATGGCTCATTTATCATATGCCCCCGGGTACAGATGCTTACCAGTTACTGTCCGATTCCATTAGCAAAAAAGCGTACGATACCTTGTTGTGGAACCCTGCTTACGCCCAAACCTTTATTAATACGGTTTCACATCATGCCTCGACAATTAAGTTCAGTATAGCCGGGCATGTTCACCGTAATGATTTTAAGGTATTCTGCAATCCTGAGGGCAGGGCTGTTGATTACCTGAGGGTAGTTTCGTCCATCAGTCCTAATTATGGCAATAACCCCTCGTTTGAAGTTGCGGAGTTCGACAAAAACTTTAACGTCACAAAGGAAACCACCTATCATCTCGACCTGGATAGTATTGCAAACGGCTGGGTTAATAAATACACCTTTAAATACAGTTTGCCGGCCAAAGCAACAGCAGTAAACGCCGGTACATTATATAATTTTATTATCGACCTTAAAAAACATCCGCCAGCAAAATATAGTCTTACAAACTATGTCAGTTTCTACAACGTTGGTACCGCCTCAACTATTAGCGATCCGGCAAATTTAAATACCATAAACTACGGGCGGTATCTTAGGGCTGATGTACTTAAGGCTGATCAATAAACAAGCTTCGGCCGAAATTGTCTGAACACGATTTTTCACATATAATTTGTTTTTTAATGGTGTTCAAGAAGGCTGCGCCGTTTTTTTGATTAAAAGATTTACATGATTTTTTTCTTCCCGTCAGCAGATCAGCTTCGGGCCAAATTGTCTGAACCATGATTTTTTGGATTAAAAGATTTCCATGATTATTTCTTTCCGTCAGCAGATCAGCTTCAGGCGAAATCAGGCAAAACAATGGCGGCCTTGAGCGCTGGAAAGGGCATAGCAATACTTGCTGAAGCGCAAGCCATGAGCGAACGAAGTAGGGCAAGATTTTGCAGCCCGTGGTTTTGCCTGATTTGCAGGGCAAAGGCCCGTGCGGCAAAGAAGCCTGCTGCTGACAGGCGTTTTTGGTTACTTTTGTCGCACAAAAGTGACTAAGCCCAGCGGCTATGAGCGGAACGATGATCAATTTCAGCAAAGTCTCTAACCCGTCCACGCTATGGCTTGTAAGGTTTGGCAAAGTGGTTCATGACGCGCGACCCCACTTCATGTTCGAAAATGACACAGTATTTTAGCTAAAACTAATGGAAAACAGCAACGCGTTTTAAGCATTCAAGTTGCGCTGTCAAAAAAAATCCATTCAATTATCGAATAAATCTCAGTAGATTGCGCTCTGAGGTAATAATATTGCCCGAGCGTCAAGCGTTTAATAGTACTGTTTAAATTTCGTTACAAATTCGGTCTAATTAAACCAGAAGATTAATTTCGCTGATAACTATTGGTTAATGCTGCTTTTAGTTATTACCCGCGAAAAA
>JANYAB010000165.1 GCA_025355225.1 Bacteroidota bacterium | reverse complement strand
AACCAATTATTAAAGCAATGTCAAAACTTCTCAAACATAACTTTGATGCAGGGCCTTTTATCCTTCCCAAACAGATTTTGAACCGGACAGCAGAAGTGGTGAAACACTGGGATGCCTCCGGCTTATCCATCCTGGAAATCTCCCATCGTTCTCGGGAATTTGAAGGCATGATGCAGTCCGCTAACAGTGGAACAATTGGTGGCAGTGGCCAACGCCGGCGAAATTTTGCCGCCTGACACGCTAAAACCCCTCATTGCTTATTACTTCTTCAACATCGACTTATAAACAAAAATAGCATATGAAAAAAGACCAGATATTGGTGATCGGCGCTTGCGGCCAGATCGGCACAGAACTGACCGAAGCTTTACGCGGACAATACGGAGCGGAAAATGTGATTGCAGCAGACCGGTATCCACAGAACCCCGGAACAGGTCACTATGTACAATTGAATGTACTGGAACATGCGATGTTAGAAAAAGTGGTAAAGGAATGCGGGGTGACCCAGATCTATTTATTGGCGGCCATGTTATCAGCGACAGCCGAAAAAAGCTCCGATCTTGCCTGGAAGCTGAATATGCAGAGCTTGCTGTCCGTTTTGGAAATTGCCAGAGAACAGCAATTAGACAAGGTTTTCTGGCCAAGCAGCATAGCCGTTTTCGGGCCTGGTTCGCCTAAATACAACTGTCCGCAGCAGACCAGGATAGAACCGAACACCGTTTACGGCATCAGCAAACGCGCCGGGGAATACTGGTGCAACTACTACTTCGAAAAACACGGGGTGGATGTACGCAGCCTGCGTTATCCGGGACTGATCTCCTACAGCACCCCGCCGGGCGGCGGAACGACCGATTACGCAGTGGATATCTTTCACAAAGCTTTGGAGAACGGGGCCTATACTTGTTTCCTGGATGAAGATACCTGTCTGCCCATGATGTATATGCCCGATGCCATTCGCGCAACACTTGAGCTGATGAACACCCCGAAGGAAAAAATAAGCATCCGTACCTCGTACAACCTGGCGGCCATGAGCTTTGCTCCCTGCGACCTGGCTGCGGAGATAAAAAAACATATCCCTGGGTTTAAAGTTAGTTATCATCCCGATTACCGCCAGGCAATTGCCGATAGCTGGCCGGCAAGTATCAAAGATGACATAGCGAGAACAGACTGGGATTGGAAACCACAGTATGACCTGAAAAGAATGACAGCAGATATGCTGCAGAAACTCAATGAGATCAAATGTATTGCGATACCAGAAACGGAAGAGGTGCAGGATTACCCGGACTTTCCAATGGATAATTATGGGTTTGCAAACACCATTAACAAATGAGAAACCTGCAGATCACACAATCTATTACCAATAGAGAAACTAAGTCGGTAGAAACTTACTTTAACGAGATCGGTAAGGTAGGCTTGGTCTGTGCGCAGGAAGAGATTGTCCTGGCGCAAAAGATCAGGCAGGGCGACCAGGCCGCGCTTGAAAAATTGACGCAGGCGAATTTACGTTTCGTAGTATCTGTGGCCAAGAAATACCAGAATCTGGGTTTACCTCTTGAAGATCTGATCAGTGAAGGTAATCTCGGCTTGATAAAAGCTGCGCAACGTTTTGACGAAACGCGGGGCTTTAAGTTCATTTCTTTTGCAGTGTGGTGGATCAGGCAAAACATCCTGTTGGCCCTTGCCGAACATACCCGCATGGTTAGACTGCCGATGAACCAGATCAACATGCTGACTAAAATGAACCGGCTCTCCGGCGACCTGGAAAGCCATTTAGAGCGCCGGCCCACAAACGAAGAGCTGGCAGAGCTAATGGATATTTCAGTGGATAAAATTGCTGACAGCCGTTATTATTCGGCCCGCACCAGCAGCTATGATGCGCCATTTTCCATTGATGAGGATTATACATTGATAGACAGGCTAACGAATAATGAAAAGAGTAAGGAAGATTTGTTAATCAATGAATCTGACAGACAGCGCATCAGGTGCTTTCTTGATATCCTGTCCGTACGGGAACGCAGAGTGATCGAACTAAGCTTCGGGTTTGATTGTGACTGGCCATTGTCACCGGCAGATATAGGGGCAATCGTAGGGATAAGCAGCGAGCGGGTAAAACAGATAGCAAGGGGCGCCATTGAAAAGCTGAAAAACAGTGCTGATGAGGTCAAGGGCTGTTTTTTGTAGAAAACTTTTATAAGATAAACATTTATCATTACCATAACATCATTCTTTCCTTTCCAAACATATTCTCAGTATCTTCGTCTAAGATTTTGCTGATGCTCCCTTTACAATCATTGACTGACCAGGAATTGCTGATCCTTTTTAGGGACGATACTGTATTCAACGGTATGAGAAAGGAATTTAATTATCCTTTTATGCCTTATTCCATAACGGTTCTGTAGATAGAAACCAGGTAAGGTCTCTTTCCTTAGTTAGAGAAGTGGATAGTATTTATTATCAGCCACTGATAGGAGATTGTGACAATGCGTCACAAACAAATGCCCGTGCTTCAATTGAAGTTCGGGTTTAAAAAATTATGGCCCACATATGTGACAAACAATTTAACGAACTGTAAAATAAAACGGCAAGATTGATCCATTCCGATTATCGCTTTGGTTTGGAGCTTGATGTTTTTTTGCCAATTTGAACATTTCGTACTCTATTTATTCACTTTTGTACCCCTTCATTCATTTTTCTCTTCTATAATTTTACCCCTTTCAATAAACCAGGGAACATTTTAAAATCAGGGTAAATGAATTTTTATGATCCTGATATGGGACACACTTGCCTGCATTTAAATGAAGATCACCTTTATTAACCACCTTTTGCCTGAATAAAGAAAATATAACCAATTAATTAAATAAACCTGTATTCATGTTAAACACAAAACTAAGGTTCAACTGCGGCTTGTCCAAAATTTTAACAGCCGTACTGTTGCTCTTAATTATTAATACCACTGCTGTGAAAGCTTTTGTTATATCCTACAAAAAAGAGGCTAACGGGCTTTTATTTAAATTGGATAAAGGCCTGATGAAGGTTACTGTTTGTGAGGATGATATCATTGAAGTAAAATATAC
Source organism: Bacteroidota bacterium (assembly GCA_025355225.1). Classification (GTDB taxonomy): domain Bacteria; phylum Bacteroidota; class Bacteroidia; order Sphingobacteriales; family Sphingobacteriaceae; genus Mucilaginibacter. Next base: position 437 of record JANYAB010000165.1, on the reverse strand, counting down.
CATTTTTGATAACTTTATAACTAAACCATCTCTTATCGTGAATGCAAAGTGGGGGCTTCCGGCACTTAAGGTTTCAGAAGATAGGTACCAGGTTACTATCATAACCAAAAGGTTGAAAGTAATAATAAACAAAGCAACTAATAAAGTTACCTATAAAGACCTTTACGATAAAGAGATCACCTCCGAAGATAGTAAAAGCATTACACCGGCTACCATAGCAGGGATAAGTACCTATAATATAAGTTCCCAATTCAATTCACCTAAGGACGAGGCGCTTTTTGGCCTGGGTTGCCACCCGACTGACACGGGCACCATTAACTATAAAGGCAGAAACCAGGATATGGCTATAAAATATATGACCGGGGCCATACCGGTACTATTATCCACCCGGGGCTTTGGCCTGATGTGGGATAACTATTCGGCGTCCAATTTTTATG
>JANYAB010000159.1 GCA_025355225.1 Bacteroidota bacterium | reverse complement strand
ATGAAATTATTTGTAAAAAAATCTCTTGAACAATTAATGGCCACGCCCGAAGAGGGGCATGGAACTCTTAAACGAACCCTTGGTGCGGGCAGTTCGCACAAATAAACCGGCGCCGATGATGGCGCCAATACCAAGGGCAACCAAACTGCCCGCACCAAGGGTTCGTTTAAGAGTTCCATGCCCCTCTTCGGGCGTGGCCATTAATTGTTCAAGAGATTTTTTTACAAATAATTTCATTATTAAGATCAGTTATATTGAGATATAAATCAGTTTCCCCAAACGTACTTAAATTTATTGAAAACATAAAGAGCCGAATGTAACAATGGAATAAGAAAGGTTTCCCGAATTATAATCTGGGAAAATCCTACTCAATCAAAAATTTAGAGGATTACGGCTGGTGTGAAATACGGAGATCACGTAAACTAATTTTTTATCTTCTTCGATTCTGTACACAATAAAATATGGGAATATCTTTAGCGCCGCAAAACGGTACCTATACGAAAACTTTATTTCAAATTGAAATGGGTTTCTGGCAATCAGTTCAAGGTAATGATCTACCTCGCTCAAAAACTTTTTGGCCAAGCCGGGTTGCTGATCTTCATACCATTTACAAGCTTCGGAAACCTCTATTTCGGCTTCTGTTAATAGCTTAACGGTATACATTCTCCAGGGTCTTCTTTATCTCATCCCAATTACGGGCAGAAGTTTTTCCTTCAGTTAGCGCAGTATCTCTCCTGATAATTTCCTTTTCCTGTTCGCTGGTCAATGTAATATTATCGGGTGCAGTTTGATAATCGTATTGCAAACTATTTAGAAATGCAAGTAATACCTTTTCTTCTTCCCCGTTTCGCAAATTAACTACAACTGTCATATATCAAATTTACAATTCTTATTTCACAGATGCAATCTACCCGGCCCAAATTAAAAAAGGGAACCTTTTGAGTTCCCCTTTTTTCGATTACCTTTTAATATCGGTTATATTTTTTTATCCGTTTTTATCACATGCGTATTCAGTGATTGCATTTGAATTTCTTTTTGTACCTGGTGATGGATACTGGCTGTTTTCTGTGCATTTATATTTAAATGCGGAGCTATTACCAGGGATACAATAGACATTAGCTTGATCAATATATTCATTGACGGACCTGAAGTATCTTTGAACGGATCGCCCACAGTATCACCGGTCACCGATGCCTTATGTGGTTCTGATTTTTTATAATACATCTCGCCATTGATCTCCACACCTTTTTCAAATGATTTTTTGGCATTATCCCAGGCACCACCGGCATTGCTTTGGAATAAACCCATCAACACGCCCGATACGGTTACACCTGCAAGCATTCCGCCCAAAACTTCCGGTCCGAAGGTAAAGCCGACGATGATCGGTGTAATTAACGCGATCAATCCAGGAGCCACCATCTCGCGGATGGATGCTTTGGTCGAAATGGCCACGCATTTTTCATATTCCGGTTTAGCCTTGTATTCCATTATGCCCGGTATTTCGCGGAACTGACGTCTAACTTCTTCTACCATTGCCATGGCCGCGCGACCTACAGCTGATATGGCTAAAGCTGAAAATATAAAAGGGATCATGCCGCCTACAAATAAACCGGCTAATACATTCGCTTTATAAATATCAATATGCTCGATGCCGGCAACACCCACAAAGGCTGCGAACAAAGCCAGTGAGGTTAACGCTGCCGAAGCAATGGCGAAACCCTTGCCTGTAGCAGCAGTTGTATTACCTACAGCATCCAAATTATCTGTGCGATGACGCACTTCTTCGGGTAACCGGCTCATTTCAGCAATCCCACCAGCGTTATCTGCAATAGGTCCAAAAGCATCGATTGATAGCTGCATAGCCGTAGTGGCCATCATTCCCGCCGCTGCAATAGAAACCCCGTATAGACCCGCAAAATAGTAAGACCCATAAATGCCCGAAGCCAAAACCAATATCGGTAAAACGGTGGATTCCATACCTACCGCCAAACCAGCAATAATATTAGTAGCGTGACCGGTTGATGATTGCCTGATAATTCCCAGCACTGGGCGTTTGCCCATAGCGGTATAATATTCGGTGATCATTGACATTAACGTACCCACCACAAGACCAACAACAATAGCCATATAAACGCCATCCCTGGTAAAATGCGATGCGCCATCTTTTAATACACTATTTGCACCCTCATCACGGATCATATGCATATCATCAGCCGGAAGCATCCAGTGCACCAGGAAATAAGTAGCGATTGCCGTAAGGAGGATCGAAGTCCAGTTACCTATGTTCAATGCTTTCTGCACACTGTCCGTTTCGTTCTTTATTTTCACAAAAGATGCGCCTACTATCGAAAATATCAACCCCAAACCTGCAATTACCATCGGCAGCAATATGGGGGCAATACCACCAAAAAGATCATGTGACACAATTTCGCGGCCTAACACCATAGTAGCAAGCATTGTTGCCACGTATGATCCGAATAAGTCGGCACCCATACCTGCAACATCACCTACGTTATCGCCTACGTTATCGGCAATAGTAGCAGGGTTACGCACGTCATCTTCTGGTATGCCGGCTTCAACTTTACCCACAAGGTCGGCACCCACGTCAGCTGCTTTGGTATAAATACCGCCGCCTACACGTGCAAACAGAGCGATAGATTCGGCACCTAACGAAAACCCAGCTAAAACATCCAGCGCTCTTGCCATATGTTCGCCGTTGATTTGGCTGCCGGCAACATTTTTAACATATACCGTATAAAATACAATAAACAGCGATCCTAAACCGATAATTGCCAAACCGGCAACACCGAGGCCCATAACCGTGCCCCCTGTAAATGATACCTTTAATGCCTGTGCCAAACTGGTACGGGCGGCCTGTGTGGTGCGCACATTGGCCTTGGTAGCGATGCGCATACCAATAAAGCCTGCAAATGCCGACAAAAAAGCCCCTGTTATAAAGGAAATAGCTATTACCGGGCTTGACGTAGCCACCGTTGTGCCCGACCAGGCCAACAATATGGCGGCGATCACCACAAAGTAGCTTAGTATCTTCCACTCTGCGCGTAAAAAAGCCATTGCGCCATCTGCGATATACCCCGCAAGCTCATTCATAGCAGCGTCGCCGCTTTCCTGTTTGGTAACCCAGGCCGACTTGCCAAGCATAAAAACTATGCCGACGAGCCCTAATACCGGAATAAAATAAATTAAGTTATTGTATAAAAAATCCATAGTAAAAATTTAGTTTGTAAATGATTGTATCTAAGTGCAATTGAGTGCAAAAATAATTGGACGGTGCAAATTAGCAAATTTAATTTCTTTGCAAAGCACCGCTCAATTATAAAATTTTTAAATAGCTTAGGACTTTAAACACATTCCTATTGATGAAAGAAGATTCTAAGCAACCCCAAATGAAGCACGAATTGGGCCTGCTCGACGGCACAATGCTGGTAGCGGGTTCAATGATCGGTTCGGGGATATTTATTGTAAGCGCGGATATTACCCGCAACGTGGGTTCCGCCGGATGGCTTATCGCGGTTTGGCTGATTACCGGCTTCATGACACTTACGGCCGCCCTTAGTTATGGCGAGCTGAGTGGGATGTTCCCTAAAGCGGGGGGGCAGTATGTTTACCTTAAAGAATCTTATAATAAACTTACCGGCTTTTTATACGGATGGAGTTTTTTCGCGGTGATACAAACGGGGACTATTGCTGCGGTGGGCGTGGCCTTCTCCAAATTTACGGCCTATTTGATACCCGCTGTAAGTGAAGATAATATCCTGTTTAAACAGGGCTTTATTAAAATCAGCGCAGCGCAGTTGGTTTCAATCGGGATTATCCTGTTGCTTACTTATATCAACACACGCGGAGTAAAAAGCGGCAAGATCATTCAAACTACATTTACTTTAACCAAGCTGCTTAGTTTATTTGGGTTGATCGCATTCGGTTTTTTTGCCTTAGACAGCGGCACCTGGCATTTAAACTGGAGCAATGCCTGGACCATACATAAATTAAATGCTGACGGTAGCTTTGTTGAATATACTACCGTAGCAGCCCTGGGCGCTGTCGCCGCCTCAATGGTCGGTTCTATTTTCAGCAGCGACTCGTGGAATAGTGTGACTTTTATTGCCGGCGAAATGAAGAACCCAAAACGGGATGTCGCATTGAGCTTGTTCTTTGGCACTATGATAGTAACCCTGATTTACGTAGCTGCCAACGTAATGTACACCGCCGTTTTGCCTTTACACGATATAGCCACTGCCGATAAGGATCGTGTTGCCGTTGCGGCGTCGCACGAAATATTTGGCCATGCGGGAACAGTGATCATCGCTTTAATGATCATGGTCTCCACCTTTGGGTGTAACAACGGGCTGATATTTGCAGGAGCGAGGGTTTATTATACGATGGCTAAGGACGGCTTATTTTTTAAGCGGACAGGTACTTTAAATAAATTTGCCGTGCCCGAATTTGGTTTATGGATACAAGCCCTGGTGGCATCCATTCTTTGCCTCAGCGGCAGGTATGGCGATTTGCTGGATATGATCTCGTTTGTCGTGGTGCTCTTCTATGTGCTGACCATTTTTGGCATTTTCAGATTAAGGGTTTCCCGCCCGGATGCTGAACGGCCTTACAGAGCTTTCGGGTACCCGGTTTTACCCGCCATTTATATTTTAATGGGCATTACGTTTTGCATATTGCTCATCGTTTACAAACCAAACTTTACCTGGCCGGGATTGATCATTGTATTGATAGGCATTCCTATTTATTATTTTTCACAACGTAATTCAACCCATGAGGATAAAGTCCTTACTGATAATTAATTTTTTACTGCTTGCAGTTAGTGCCAATGCACAATCGCTAAACCAGAAACTGCAAACGGCCTTCAACCATCTGCAACAAGATAGCCAATGCCGCTATGCGTCCTTATCCTTAACGGTGCTGGATGCAAAGACAGGCGAGACTGTGTTTGCGGCGAACCCAAATATGGGCCTTGCTACGGCATCGACGCTTAAAACCATAACTTCCATCACCGCCTTTAATATTTTGGGAAAGGATTTTCAATACCAAACCCAATTTGGTTACAGCGGAACTATTGCAGGCGATGGCACCTTAAACGGCGACCTTATTATTAAGGGTTCTGGTGACCCAACTTTGGGCAGCTGGCGGTACGAAGGGCACAAAGAAAACGAGGTATTAAGCCAGATGGTGACCGCAGTGCAAAAGGCCGGCATAAAAAAAGTCAATGGTCGCCTGATCGGCGATGATTCTATTTTTGGGACCCAATCCATTCCCGATGGCTGGATATGGATGGATGTGGGCAACTATTATGGCGCCGGCACCTCCGGGCTTTGCTGGCGCGAAAACCAGTTCGATATTAAATTGAAGACCGGTTCAATCGATAGTTCGATAGGCGTCATTCGAACTGTTCCCAATACGCCTTACCTTAGCTTTAAAAGCGAACTGGTTAATGCCCGTTCCGGTACAGGTGACAATGCTTACGGTTATTTGCCAGTTGGCAGCAACCTGATTTATTTGCGTGGCACTTATGCTGCTGATCAAACCAAAAAGAGTATTTCCGTAGCCATTCCCGACCCCGCATTCGATGCGGCCTTTCGTCTGGC
>JANYAB010000156.1 GCA_025355225.1 Bacteroidota bacterium | reverse complement strand
CAGGAAATGATCGCGCATGCCTTCCTCGTCCTGCCCGCTGTAAACCTTCGGCTTGGTTTCCAGGTCCCTGCCATAAGCCGACAATGTGGCAAGTACATCGGAATAAAGCTCGTCTGGGAACCCGGTGCCGGGCAGTTTCTTTTTCTGGATAATGGGCTGGCTTTCTTCTTCCTGGAAGTTGTCATCATATATACGCTGGTAACCTTTTTCGGTTAAACGCAGGCATTCGGGGCTGCTCTGCTCATAGATCAGATAACCTTTTTTAATCAGTTCGTTTAAGCCGGTAACATATAACTCATGTTCCTTTGGGTTCAATTTATGTATGAGGTTATGCCTGAATACGTTTATGTGAACAACATGCCCGGCGCGGCTATTGGTCCTGCGGAAAAAATCGAGTACCAGCTCTTGTATTTCTGTTTTGCTTTTCATGGCTGTTTCGGGTTTAGAACGGTCGGTATAAAGGCCGCTGTACTGTTCCAGCAAGTCCTGGTAAATAAAGTTGCGCGCCGCAAGCACCACGGTAACGGTCTGCTGCACTTCGTCAGCATAGGTCGCGTCGCAATGCCCGGCAGCGCGGTCTGCCCAGTCGCGCATAGAATTGACAGCACGCTCACCAAAGATCTGTGCTTGTGGCAACAGTTCTTGCAGCAATAACTTGATCTCATCTGGGCGAAAAAGATTGTCTCGCAAGTACTTGGCCACCTTTGCGGTAATTCCCTGCGACAGGCTCACCGGTTCGAGTTCGTTTTGATAATTGCCGTATAAATAAGCAAAGGACTTGGTTTGCTTATCTTCGTTATAGCGCGTCGGCAGGTAATGATCTGCATCGATCATCCGGCAAAGCGTCATAAACGGCTCATAATACCTGGATGAAAAACCGATAGCCGATTTTCGCCGGGCGGGTTTTGGCACCGCTAAGGTTTTGGGCTTGGGTGAGCGGCTGAGCAGCCGGAATAGCCGGTCCATGGCTTTATATTCGGCTAGGTGTACGCCGGTCGTTAGGATATTAGCGCCACGGCGCTGACAGTAAACTTCCATAGCGGCAAAGCAGGTGCGCAGACTTTTATCCTCGATCCAGATCATTTTCACCGCAGTTTGCACGTAGCTGGCGGTTTTCCCATCGATGTCCCGCATTTCGGGGCGCTGCTGGATGGCCGGTAGGTGATCGGCCACTTCGCGGCGCAGTTCTTCCCTGAACTCCTGCGGACGCCGGTGCGCGGCCAGTCGTTCGGCATAACACTTTTCTTGCAGGAAGGCTTTGCGGAAACGCGCGACCAGTGCGTCGAATGACGCTTGGGTCAGCGACTCTTTACAGTCGGGTTCGTTCAATACCTGGTAAGCGTCCATGGATGAAAAGATAAGGGTCAGGCAAGATACGAATTTTCCGTCCCCGCACGGTCTGTCAAAGACGACCCTACACACGATGTTTGTTTGACGAGGAAATACTACATTCACTCCATGGCTATTTGCATTTATTATTGACCATCGGGAGTATTGCGCCCGAAATCAAAATGCAGCGCAGGGTCGTTTGCGGCAGACCCTGCGGGAACTTAAGTATAAAAGAATATCGAACAGCTTAGTACACAACTGATACCCTTGCATTTGTCATTATTTTTACTTAGCTTAGTTTACAATTTTAACCAATGGTTATGCAAAAATTGATCGTCACTGTCCTCCTTGTCAGTTTCGTAATTCAAAGCTGCAAGAAAAGTCCAACACAAGTCCCTCAGAAAGCCCAACCTGAAATTAGTAAATATTCCGTAACCGTAGACACCGTTGGCACCGGAACATTCGCAAGTCAAATAAATCCCGTTTCCGGCACTATTCAGAAAGGCGATTCGGTGAGAATCGTAGCTTCGCTCAAACCCGGCTGGAGAATTAATGCCGTGTCTTCCCCCGGCATTATCATTGATTCAGCAACCGTTGTCTATCGGAATGTTGCTTTTAATTTGGAAGTAAACATATCATTTACCGACTCATTAACCACGGCAAAAATGAATGCGATGAAGGCAGCTATAACGAGCGGTAAGTGGTACGATAACAAATATGCCTCGCGGATAACAGGGCCAGCCCACGCAAACGATGCATGGCAACCATTGAATGTTATCGATTACGCTAAACCATATTATAATTTATATCATGCCGATGGTACGTATAATGAATTTACTGCGACTAATAATACAGGTACCTGGACACTGTCCTATAATGGAAAAACGTTCACAACGATTGATAATGTAACTGGAAAAAAATCAATAAATCCTGTTTTGGAATTAACCAAAGATAGATTTACTTACATTATTCTTAATCAAAACGGACAGGGTAAGGATTATGAAGACTTCACAACCCATACTCAACTTTTATAGTACGTTTTTGTTCCCGTCCCAGCAGGGCCTGTCAGAGATTTAAGTTAACCCACAAAATAGGACCGTCATGGCCTTTGGTCTACAAAGACAGTTTTTAATAAATATTGTTTTTTTTGAAATGGGGGGCCTGGGGGGTGTTAAAAACTAAAAACTTTGTGGATAAGTTACTATAAAAGGCCGGGTGAACTTTCGTCATGGCTAGTTTTCAAGAACTATGCCTCGTATCAGTCCCGGCCTTTTAAGATTGCCCAAGG
>JANYAB010000155.1 GCA_025355225.1 Bacteroidota bacterium | reverse complement strand
CCTTCTTTTTGTCCATTTTGTTTACTTTAATGTGTAAACCTATTTCAGGACAAGACAGGTATCAATAGTTAAAAAAATTAACTATTGATATACTGACACACTTGTGTCAGTATATTCTTCAATTCTTTTAATTATATTTGTAATAGCCCTTTATTTCAAATAGTTCCCCGCTTTTCGGCGGGGGAAATGGGTAATTAACAAAATCATTCATTTTTCCAGTCCCCTCGGTGCCGTCTCAAAAGTAAAAATCCCATTTACTAAACAGAATAAAATTGGGTTTAAAAACTCTGTGTGACTCTGTGCAAAATCTCTGTGCAACTCTGTGGTTAATTTTACCACAGAGGGCACAAAGGAAAAACACAAAGTACACAAAGCCAAATAATATTCTGCCTTGTTTTTGTGAATGATACTTTTAAGGCTGTCTCGGGGGTGACAGCGTAGTCGGGTCTGAAGGACTCCTTTGGAGGTGAGTAAAATCACCGCCACGCAAATTTACAGCAACTCAACTATTTAATTCTTTTACATCATGCAGCATAATCGAACAATCAATATCCCCATCTCCATCTCAAGCGATAATCCATCGTCCGAACGGCCACCTTTTATCGAAATGATCCGCGCACAGACCAGGGGTTATCCCGATCTTATAAAAAAAGCAGCTCAGGCCCAACAACGAGCAAAGGTTTATCCCGACCCGGATGAAACCAACAACGTGTTCACACTTTTTACCGGCAACCGGTGGATAGAACTTGGCGAACGCGAGCCAGAACCCAAAATGCTGTTCGGCGAGTTTTGGCATCAGAACGAGCTTTGCATCCTCTTTGCCGATACCAATGCAGGCAAATCGGTGCTGGCCGTGCAGATCGGTAACAGCATCACACGTCATAAGCCAATAGGTCCATTTGCTGTCCAGGCCAAAAATGCCGTTGTGCTTTATGTTGATTTCGAGCTCTCGGCGAAGCAATTCCATCTTCGCTACAGCAATGCTGCGGGTGGATATGAATTTTCGGATAGCTTTTACCGTGCCCAGCTTAATCAGAAAAAAGAAATGCCGGCGGATTCAAAAACCTACGACCAATACATCATGTTTGCAATTATCGACAGGATAAGGCAGATCAAAGCTACCGTACTGATCATTGATAACATTACCTGCATGCGCAGTGGTACCGAAAGTGCTAATGTAGCCCTATCGCTGATGAAAGACCTCAAAAGCATTAAAAACGACTATCATCTATCGGTATTGGTACTGGCCCACACGCCTAAGCGCAACCCGGCGCGCCCGGTCACCCCCGATGACCTGCAGGGCAGTAAATTGCTCATCAACTTTGCCGACAGCGCCTTTGCCATCGGCAAAAGCAAAACACAGCCCGGTACAAGCTATCTGAAACAGATAAAACAGCGCAGCACCGCCGAAAAGTATGGCGCAGACAATGTATGCCTGGCCCGGATCACCAAGCCCGGAAACTTCCTGCAGTTTGAATTTACAGACAACGGTAATGAACGCGATCATCTGTACCGCCCTAACCCGCACGACCGTGAACACCTGGGCCAACAAATTGCCGAACTATCCAAACAAGGCATGAGCCAGCGCCGCATCAGCATCGAGTTAAAGGTTCCGTTGACTACGGTAAATCGGCTGATGCAAGTGGAGCAAGTTGAAAATCGTCCTGGCGAAGAACAGCACGTCCCGAACTAAGTTCGGGAGAACCATCTCTATATAATGCTAACCAACAGTCCGGAATTGATTGTATCGAAGGGTTCTCTGCGAGTTAAGTTAATCTATAAAAAGACCATCATAGCGAAAACATGATCGTCATGGCGAAAATATGATCGTCATGGCCTTTGGTCTACAAAGACAGTTTTTAATAAATATTGTTATTGTTGAAATGGGGGGCCTGGGGGGTGTTAAAAACTAAAAACTTTGTGGATAAGTTACTATAAAAGGCCGGGTGAACTTTCGTCATGGCTAGTTTTCAAGAACTATGCCTCGTATCAGTCCCGGCCTTTTAAGATTGCCCAAGG
>JANYAB010000107.1 GCA_025355225.1 Bacteroidota bacterium | reverse complement strand
TCAGCAAAAATTTACTGCTATTAATTACTGTTTTGGTCGTGTTTGGCTGCGCCAGCATGCAAAAACCGCAGGGCGGACCAAAAGACCGTACCCCACCTAAATTGTTGAAGGCTACTCCCCCAAACATGACCCGCAATTTTTCGGCAAAGCAAATACGGCTCGACTTTGATGAGTACTTCTCTCTAAAAAATCCGTTCCAGGAAATTAGTATAAGCCCGTCGCAAGAAAAACTACCAACTTATAACACCAGTAAAAAATCTATAGTAATAGACTTTAAAGATTCATTACAAAAAAACACCACTTATGTCATCAATTTCGGTAAGTCCATCGCTGATTTAAATGAAGGAAATGTTTTACCAAACTTTACTTATGTTTTCTCGACCGGCAACCATATCGACTCGCTAAGCATGTCGGGCTCAGTACAGGATATTCAGACCCAGGAAAAAGATAAGGACGTTACGGTAATGCTTTTCACACCTAAACAGGACACTGCCTTATTCGGGAAAAAGAAACCAACCATATACGCAACTACCGACTCCTCCGGAAACTTTACGCTTAATAATTTACATGAAGGCGTTTACAGGATATACGCTCTTAAAGAAACCGCTCCGAATAGAATATATGACAACGATAATGAACTGATCGCTTTTAAGAAAGATCCTATCCATTTGAGAAAAGATACGTCGGGTATTCACCTAACTTTATTTAAACAGGAGCCTGACAAATTGAGAATGCTCGACCATCACTTTGATCCAGATGGTAAAATGTTTTTCACTTTTACTAAAAGTTTAGAAAATCCTTCCGTAAAGATTATTTACCCGCCTACGCTGGATCAGCAAAAAATTGTTGATTTTAATAAAACAAGGGACACGGCTATCATTTACATGCGCAGTATGGATTTTGATTCGATCCGCGTTTCTTTTTTGCAAAACAATAAACCTTTGGATTCTGTATCGCTCAGAAAGGGGCGGAAGGAAACATTTACAAGGAACTTCTTACTACAGTTCAGCACCTCTCTTGATGGCAAACTCAAACCAAATACTGATTTGACAATCAGGGCCAACATGCCCATCGAAAATTTTGATAATTCGTTGATAACACTCAATGAAGACTCGGTCAATGTATCCAACTATACTTTGCTAAAAGATACATCGAATGCAAAAATGTTGACACTAAAATACCCGTGGAAATCTAATAGCAGAAATCAGTTAATATTTAATGAGGGTGCTTTGACCAATATTTATGGTGAAAAAAACAAAAAAATTATTAAACCTATCCAACTGGACAGGGCCGATAATTATGGGCAATTGACTTTAAAAGTTACCGTTCCTGATACAGGTAAAGCCTATGTGGTTGAATTACTTAATGATGAAAAAAAGGTAGTAAGAACCGATGCTATTACTAAAAGCACTTCATTGGTTTATAAAAATTTCAGGATAGGTAAGTACAGAATAAGGGTTGTTTATGACAGTAACCGCAATGGCAAATGGGATAGCGGAAACGTAAAACAAAAAAGACAGCCGGAAAACATCTGGCTATATGATAAAGACATTACGCTCAGATCAAACTGGGAGGCAGAGGAACCAATTGTTATACCAAAAGAAGTTATAGAGCCTTAAACCATCCGGCATACATGATGTAATTATCTGGCAATTGTTTAAGCATTTGCTTTTGTTCCTCGCTTAGCGCTTTCATCTTTTTGGCAGGAGTACCTGCATATATATAACCAGACTCGCAAATTGTCTTTTCGAGCACAACCGAACCAGCGCCAATAATCACAAACTCCTCTACTACCGCATGGTCCATAACTATTGCACCCATTCCAATCAGCACATGGTCATGGAGCGTACAGCCGTGCACCAGGGCATTATGACCGATGGATACATAACTACCAATATTAGTTGGCGCACGCAAATAGGTGGCGTGTATTACAGCCCCGTCCTGTATATTGGTGTTGTTGCCTATACGGATGTAATGCACATCGCCTCTTATCACCGCATTAAACCACACTGAACAATTGTCGCCCATAGTAACATCGCCAACAATGGTGGCATTTTCGGCGATGAAGCAATCGTTTCCCCAGGAAGGGTTTTTATCTTTTACAGGTAGTATAACAGGCATCCTTTTTAATTGTTGAATTAGTGAGTTAGTGAATTATTGATTGAATTTTTTTATGTTTGACTTAAATTAGCGGAAATAGCTCAGCTGGTAGAGCATCAGTTTCCCAAACTGAAGGCCGCGGGTTCGAATCCCGTTTTCCGCTCTCATTGCATCTTTTCTCGCGATGTAATTCTATATATCGTTTCATATTCGCTATAACCAGTAAAAAACTTACAGAAGTTAGCACATCCTTAATATCGGCCCATTTCATAAGCGTTTTTTGTATATCATTCGTTTCCTTTATATTCCGATAGGTAGGTTTAAGTAATACAGCTATATAACTATTTTTAAACCCATGTTTAAAACCTAAAGATTTCGAATCCGTCGTACTCAAAGAAATATGACTAACAAACTTTTCCTTTTCTAATTTACTCATTAAGACGTGCAATTCTTTATCGTCGTTTGTCTTTGGTGTGACGGTTATTTTGTTCAAAATCCATGGTTTATAAACGAACATGCTCTTCGCGTTAATTCTAAATAGACCATCAAAATCTTTCTTATTAGAAAATTTATTACTTAGAATTAATTTTGTTAAATCGCCCGCCTTACCATATTGCTGAGTATCTTTTTTCTGTTTTTCATATCTATGGTGATAATAATAATATGTTGCTATTGGCTTAATTGTAAATACCAAATTAAATTTACTTACAGATTTGCCGTTTTGTATAATATGATAGCTTACCAGGCTATTCAATTTTTCATATTTAAGCGTTTTTAAATAGGATGTGTCATTAACATTCGGCTTTGCTTGAAAAGTATTGGGCTTATGGTTACCACCGAATAGAAAAACAGTAATCGTACAAATAAAGCTAATCACCATGTCTTCTCTATTTGGAAATGCAATTTATAAGCATGGCGTTCAAAATAGTTAATTGAAAGCTTAATCTCCTTAATTCTCCATTCCAGCGAAACATCTTGCTTGTCAATCTCTTTTCTAACTGGTAGGCCTAATTTCTCTTCTAAATGGGACGAAATTCTTTCGAGATGCTTTTCCGCCTCTTTATCCCCTATCGACCAAAAGCCAATTGAATTAAGTCTTTTAACATCATTTACTGCCTGATGATCCCAATATATCGTGGATAAATCCAATCTCAATCCACTTAAAATAGTTTGTTCTCCCCAACGATAAATGGTTCTGTCGCTTCTTCTTTCTTTTCTTACTTGATTCTTATTTGATAATTCTTCGATCGCTGTTCCCCACTTTAAAAAGGTGTTAGTTTCTTCAAATAATAAACCTTCATTAAGTAATTCATAGCCACTTTTATTACTATTGTACAAAAATATTGGGTCAGTCCTCCTCCTAAAAATTTTCAAAAAATCCATTGTCAAATCCTATCAAAATACCGTATCGTGTTGTCCATCAGCATGAATTGGATAATCCGTAGTATAATGCAGCCCCCTGCTTTCCTTCCTTAACATCGCCGATTTAACCACGATATAAGATACTTGTAATAAATTACGCAATTCGCATAGTTTAACCGATATTTTGGTTCGTTTGTAAAATTCTTCTGTTTCTTCGTATAATAAACCCAATCGCCGCATTGCCCTTTCCAACCTGAAGTCCGATCGTACAATACCCACATAGTCGCTCATGAGCTTTTGCATTTCGCGGACATTATGAGTCACCAAAATATCTTCATTTGATAACTGCACTCCATGCTCATCCCATTGGGGAATGTTATCCGGTATCACCGCATCATTGAATACATTAAGCGCGTCTTTATAAATGCGATGGGCAAATACCAGCGCTTCCAACAACGAATTTGATGCCAGTCGATTCGATCCATGCAAACCGGTCGATGAGCATTCCCCGCAAGCATACAGCCTTCTAATGGATGACCGGCCCGAATGGCCAACCATAACTCCACCACACATATAATGACAGGCCGGCGCAACAGGTATCATATCTTTGGTCATGTCGATACCTATCTCCAAACATTTTGCATATATATTAGGGAAATGAGCAAGTATATCCTTTTTACTGCGGTGCCTTATATCCAGATAAACATAATCTTCCCCTGATTTTTTTATTTCGGCATCAATAGCTCTTGCCACAATATCCCTCGGGGCAAGTGATTTCCGCTCGTCATACTCCTGCATAAACTCCTGCCCGTTTGTTCTTTTCAGTATCCCTCCAAAGCCCCTTACAGCCTCTGATATTAAAAATGAAGGATACTCACCCGGATTATATAAAGCTGTGGGATGAAACTGAATAAACTCCATATTCCGCACTTTACCCTTGGCACGGTAAACCATAGCGACCCCATCACCAGTGGCAATAGTTGGATTAGTTGTTATTGAATAGATATGACCCGCCCCACCCGATGCCATAACTGTAACTTTGGATAATATCTTTTCTACCATCCCATTTAAAGTGTTAAGGGCATAAATTCCGTAACAGTTAATATCGTTACTTGATTTATCTACAAATTCACCCAAATGATGCTGTGTTATCAGGTCGACCGCAAAGTAATGTGTTAGAATTACTATGTTGGGGTTTAAATGTATTTGATCTAACAAAGACCTTTCTATTTCCCAACCGGTAATGTCCTTATAATGTAATACCCTATATTCCGAATGTCCACCTTCTTTCGCCAGGTCATAAAAGCCCTCGTTCGTCTTATCAAAGTTGGTTCCGTAATCAATAATTTCTCTTATCCGGGCTGGTCCCTCTTCAACAACAATCTCAACAACTTTCTTATCGCAAAGCCCGTCACCAGCTATTAAAGTATCTTCGATATGCTTTTCAAAAGAATCCTCTTTTTTATCCACAACCACCGCTACGCCACCCTGGGCATACTTAGTGTTAGATTCATCCTCGTTTGATTTGGTAACTATCAGTACCTTACCGTGTTTTGCAGCCTTTAGGGCAAAGCTTAGTCCGGCTATTCCCGAACCAATCACTAAAAAATCCGCTGTTCTTGTCATATGGATGTATAAGTTGTGTAAAAGTACTACTTGTGTTAACAAGACCTATAAAACATGTTAATTTTGTGTAAGTAAAAAAGTAATAAATTATTAATAAGTGGATAACCTCTGTTTTACCCTGTGATACCAATAATCTTTACGCTAATTTTGCGCCGGATTGTTGATGTAACTAACATTTATAAGGCAAAGAAAATATAAACAAAAATATTTTAAAACTAAATGGAGGATATTATACTAATCTTTGAATCAGTTAAATATAGTATAAACTATATGCCTTAAATGTTAATAAAAGGTTAAAACTAATCTTTTATGTGGTTTGTATAAAAACTTTTAAACAGAACTAACACACCAATAACAATAGGTTCTTTTTATATATAAAACTAATTGTTATTAATTGAAATGTTGAAATGGATACCTTAGCAGAAATAAATTTGAAGGGATTTGTGGAGGAAGTAATTGATCCGACAATTGATCTTTTTGATGAAATAGAAAAATTAAAAAAGGAAAAGAATGCCGTTATTTTGGCTCATTATTACCAGGAACCTGATATACAGGATATTGCAGATTATATCGGCGATAGTTTGGGATTATCCCAGCAAGCGGCTAAGACCGATGCGGATATCATTGTGTTTGCCGGCGTTCATTTTATGGCCGAAACAGCGAAGATATTATCACCAAACAAGAAGGTCCTTTTACCCGACTTGAAAGCAGGGTGCTCATTGGCAGATAGTTGCCCCCCGCATTTATTCAGGAGGTTTAAAGAAGCGTATCCTGATCACCTGGTAATAACCTATGTGAATTGTACGGCGGAACTAAAAGCATTGAGTGATATAGTTTGTACATCGAGCAATGCGGTTGCGATAGTAGAAAGCTTACCAAAGGACCAAAAAATAATTTTCGCACCGGATAAAAACCTTGGGGCTTATGTAGCGAAGAAAACAGGAAGAGATTTAGTTTTATGGAACGGCGCTTGTATGGTTCATGAGATTTTTTCAAGGGAGAAAATAACCAAATTGAAAGAGCGCTATCCTAATGCCAAACTGATAGCCCATCCTGAATGTGAAGAAGTAATATTAAAAATGGCGGATTATATAGGCTCAACAACGGGTTTATTAACATACGCTACCAAAAGCCCTGAAAAGGAATTTATAGTAGCAACAGAAGCTGGGATAATCCACCAGATGCAAAAGGCTAATCCTGGTAAAGTTTTTATCCCGGCTCCGCCAAATAATTCATGCGCCTGCAATGATTGTCCGCATATGAAAAGGAACACGCTGGAAAAACTTTATCTATGTATTAAAAATGAGATGCCTGAGATAATTGTACCTCAACATATTATAGAAAGGGCAGTAAAACCAATTGAAAGAATGCTATCTATTTCGGCGAAGTTAGGGTTATAATCATCATCTAAATCCTTCCCTATTAAGGAGGAGTAAAAAAATAATTTAAAAGTCTCCCCTACAAGTCCGAAAGGACTCCTTTGGAGGGGAGATTTAGAGGGGGCTAAATATGTTTGAAAATAGTGAGAAAACCAATATAGAGCAATTAGGAGAGTTTGGGCTGATAGATCATCTCACCAAAAATATTAAGCTTACCCAGCCAGGCACGGTAAAAGGTGTTGGCGATGATGCTGCCGTGCTTGATTTTAAGAATAAAAAAGCATTGGTATCAACTGATATGTTATTGGAGGGAATACATTTCGACTTGGCCTATACCCCTTTAAAACACCTCGGCTATAAAGCGATACAGGTAAACCTGAGTGATATTTATGCTATGAACGGTATTGCTTCACAGGTATTTGTTTCATTGGGTATATCAAGCAAGTTCCCGTTGGAAGCCGTTGAAGAATTGTATGAGGGTATTTACCTGGCCTGTGAAAAATATAATGTAGATGTCGTGGGCGGCGATACAACCTCGTCCAGACAAGGACTGGTGATAAGCGTTACAGCAATAGGTTATGCTGATGAAAATGAAATAGTTTACAGAAATACGGCTGAAGAGGGTGACCTGCTATGTGTATCCGGCGACCTTGGAGGTGCCTACACAGGTTTGCAATTGTTAGAACGGGAGAAACTGGTTTATCTCGAAAATCCGAACATTCAGCCCGACCTTGAGGGCAAAGATTATATAGTAGAGCGCCAGTTAAAACCCGAAGCACGTAAGGATATTGTCGAATTGCTAAAAAGTATTGAGGTTAAACCTACAGCTATGATCGATATTTCGGACGGTTTGGCTTCTGAGATACTGCATATCTGTAAGCAAAGCAATAAAGGATGCAATTTATACGAAGATAAGATACCTATTGATCCAATGACTTACGAAACCGCACGTGAGTTTAATTTAGACCCCACGGTATGTGCGTTAAGCGGCGGAGAAGATTACGAGTTGCTGTTTACCATTAAACAAGCTGATTACGACAAAATTAAATTACTGATGGATATTACCGTGATCGGACACATAACCGAGCCTTCAGCGGGCTGCAACCTGGTTACAAAGACTGGATTGGTACATGCATTAAAGGCACAGGGGTGGAATGCTTTTCCGCCGGCACCATAAAAAATAGTAATATCGAACGCCGAAGTTTAATTTTAGTACCTTAGTTTAAATTTTAATCAGCCATGAAAAAGCTTTGCCTGTACATTCTTTTGTGTATTTCTTTCGTCCAGTTAAAGGCGCAGAACGGAGTTGTTTTTAAAGTAAAGTATTTGCCAAACCGCAACTACCAGGTATCAATTAATGTGGGCATGAAAATTAATGCTACGCTGAGCGGGGATACAGCATTAATTAGTAAATTAAACTCACAAGGCATCAAACAGCCTGTTAATGCTGATTTGAGCATGGATATGAGCGGGAATATGAAATCAGGCGCATTGGGCGCAGACAATACTTTCCCGTTGAATATGGATTATAAAATTAATAAACTGTCCGTAACAGCCAATGGCAAGCAGGCTCCTATTCCCCCAAAAGTTACCGAAAACAATATTAAAGTGACAGCCCATGTTAACAAGGATGGACAGCTAACACTGGATTCGGCCGGAGGCAAAAAAGTAAATGATACCACCGAAAAGAAGATGCGGCAAATGATGGACCTTGTTCAGAAGCAAATAAAATTTCCGGATAAGCCGTTAAAACCAGGTGATTCATTTACACAGGGCATGCCGATGAATATACCTGTAAGTGGTAATAATATCCAATTGAATGGGGGTGTTACTTACAAACTGATTAGAATTTCTGATGGTAAAGCCTACTTTGATATGATACCGGCCTTTAACATGGATTTTAAAATTAAAAACACATCAATAAGTGTTACAGGGACGGGAACCGGCAAAATGGTTTACAGCATAAAGGACAATTTCCCTTTATCGAAAGAAGGCAGCTTTGATATGAAAATAAAAGTAACTTCTGATAAATTAAATGTCGACGGTAACGCTGTTATTACGTCAACCTATACCGGAACGATAAATTAGCGTCGTGTCAAACATAAATTGACGTATAGTCTTGAGCCTAATGTAAGAAAAGGAGCAAAATTCGACTCAGGACTTCCGACTAAAGACTTTTGACTTGACGATGAGTATTGGTTATTCCTCACCGATAAACTTCTGATCTAACTGTTTATTGGCTTTTGCGTCTAAGCAATATTGTTGGAGAAATTAAAAGAATGGCTCAAAAAAATTAAAATCAACCTCATAAACAGTTTTGGCTTTTACACCTAATTCAACTTTTTCAAACATTTTTATTAGTTTTTCACCATCCACCAATTCAACTTTAGGTGCGCCATCTCTATTAGCTTCTTTTATTGCCTCATTGGTAAAATGACCAGTAGTAATTATTATGCCTTTTTCTGCCCTTCCTAACATGGCATTCCTAAAGTCGCCGACTTGCGACCTCGAAACGCCACCTTTATATCTTTTACATTGAAATAAAACTTTGAAACTCACAAAGGGATTAATTTCTAATGTGCCATACCCATCAATACCGCCATCATGTGATTGTCCAGTAACCTCAACGTTTTCAAATCCGGATTCCCTTAGTAAAAGTTTGCAAATATTTTCGAATCCCTTTGGCGATAAACCTTGAAGTACATTTAACAGATTCAGATTGTCATTGCTAATTATTTCAATACCCACATCTATCTGTGTGTCATTAAGGTCGGGCTTAATACCACTTTTTCGAGCTTTCGTAAATATATCTATCCATTTTTTTACAATTAATCGAGATTCTTCAATAGTTAATTTCTTTTTTTCACCCGAAGCCGTTAAAACCCAAGCCCCTCTGATGTTTTTATCCAGATAATTTTCCCAAATTAAATACTGTCTTGCCCATGCAACTTGATTATGGAAACGCGACTCTCCTGAATTTAAAGTTGAGTTTAATACGTCATCGCCAAGATTTAATTTAGTTGCAATCCATGCTGATACTTCTCTTGGTTTACCTGAACCGCCTAAATCTCGCAGAGCGTCTAAAATAGGACCTAACCATTTAATAAATTCAGCTTGTTGTCTTTTTGCCATAGGATTTATGTTGATTACTCTTCCCCAATAAATTTTTGATCTATATTCTTAGTGGCTTTAGCACCTAGTTTGCGTAAAACCTCCACACGGCCTATTAAATTACCGCTACCTGTGGATAATTTTCCAAATGCCTCATTATAG
>JANYAB010000104.1 GCA_025355225.1 Bacteroidota bacterium | reverse complement strand
GTCAACATCAAAAGGTTTGATATTGACAAACTTATAGTTGACGGTGATGACGCCTTTGTAATCTATAATGGCTGGACTACCGACGGTAGGGTATTCCGGAACACGGAGTATTTTAAATTTAAAGACGGTAAAATAAAGGAGTTTGCCTGTTTCTTTGGCCCCGGCATAAGTTTTCCTAACAATACGAAAAAATAAAGGGTGTAGTAGTATTGCCGATCCGCCGGGCGTGTGGCTGATTTTACCTGCTATATTTATCCTTGCAGCGCAGGGTCCTCTTCGAGAGACCCTGCGGCAACGGGAAGAGGATAATTCGTTGTCGGCCGATATAAAAAATGGCTTAATGACAATGGCCAAAACTTTTGGGGCCCCCTAACGCAAAATTCATCGGTTGTACAAACGTCACAAGTAAACCCTTTCGCGGGCTCGCCCTTATACTTGCGCCAAGTTCGGAGTGTTCTTCGAGAGAAGTGTGGCAACAGGAAATCTTTGTCCTCGCATCTTTACAACGCAGGGTTCTCTGCGAGAGACCCTGCGGCGACGGGAAAAACCAATTATTGTTTGATCTTGAAATAGACCATTGCTTTCAATGATATCTTCGATGAGTTAGTTGGACCCGAGGCAGGGTCATCGGAATAAGTGGCAAATTGGTACTTTGTTAAGGATATGATTTCTTTACGATATTTTCCTTCTACTATCATAAAAATTGTTCCTTTCGTGGTGTCATACTCCCACGTTCCTTTTTCAATAAAGGTCGGCTCGTTGCTGGTAAATGAAAAAGTTGCATCTTTGTAAAACTCAATATACGCCTTAGGCGTCGATGGAGGTAAATCCACTTTTTTACCTTCTATCAATGCATAATCGATTTCCCATTTTTTACATAAAAGCGTGGTTACGCTGTCTGCGGGCAGATGCATATTTTGTGCGGATGTACGCGTTTGAAATGCCATGAGCGTAATAACGAATACATATATAAATTTCTTCATTGATAGTTTATTTGGAGAATAGAATCAGGCAATTTATTTTTTGCCTAAGATAAGCTTTCCCCCAAAACAAAAAAGCACCCGTTTTCACGGATGCTTTTCAAAATCTTATATCAAACCTTCCTTACACCGCAAACTATGTCCCGCATCCACAAGTACTGGCAGCATTTGGGTTATTAAAAGTAAATCCCCGTGCATTCAGCCCGTCCTGGAAATCGATCACCATGCCAGCCAGGTATAAGCCGTGAGCCTTGTGCATATAAACTTTAATTCCGTTGATGATATGTTCCTGGTCACCTTCTTTTTTCTGGTCGAAACCTAAAACATACGTCATGCCCGAGCAGCCCCCGCCCTCAACGCCTACGCGCAGGCCGAAGTCGTCACCCATTTCCTGTTGGTCTTTTATTTTATTCAGTTCTTTAACGGCGCCTTCTGTAAAGCTTACCGATGCAATTGGAGTTTCAACAGCAGTACTCATCTTATTTTAAATTAAGTGAACAAATATAAGGTAAATTGCAGATTTTTGTTCCTTATCAATTATTTATGACCTCTGCCTAACACTAACAACGCATGATCTATAATTATTTACTGGAAATTTTAAAATTCACCCTTGCAGGGGTTGGGGTGGTGTATATCGCCTTTTATCTATTAAAGCCTTATTTAGACCGTTCGGAACAGGTGCAGCTAATGGAGCTGAAAAAAACCATCAGCAGTCAAACCCTGCCTCTGCGTTTGCAGGCCTACGAGCGTATAGTGCTGTTTGTTGAAAGGGCCAACCCCGCCAACCTGCTGATCCGTATGGGCGGGGCCGTTGAGTCAGCCTCGGAGTTGCATGCGCTGGTGGTTACTGAGATACGGAATGAATACCAGCATAACATATCCCAGCAAATTTATGTAAGCAGCAGGGCATGGACAGTAGTAAAACGTGTAAAGGATGATACCCTAAGTGTAGTGACCAATGCTGTTAAAGCCCTGCCCGAAAATGCCACTGCGCTCGAACTCAGCAAAACGATACTGGCCCATTTAAGCCACCTGCAGGATAATCCCTATGATATTGCTATCAATATTATCAGGGAAGATATGGAAGGTTTTTTTTAATGTGGAATTTCGGATTTTCGATTTCGAATTTACCGTTGATATTTTATAAAAGTTGCTTATTATTCTTAAATCATCGAAAATTCGAAATCCGAAATAAAACAACATGCCCCAAAAAAGATTTAAGACCACATCAGGTATAGAAATTAAAGAGGTTTATACCGGGCCTTCGGCAATGAACGAATTGCCGGGGGAGTTCCCGTTTACAAGGGGTATTCAGAAAGATATGTACCGCGGCAAACCCTGGACAATACGCCAGTACGCCGGTTTTTCAACCGCCGAAGAGTCAAACAAGCGGTATCATTATTTGCTAAGCCAGGGCACAATGGGTTTGTCGGTGGCCTTCGACCTGCCCACCCAGATAGGATACGATTCGGATAGTGAATTTGCCGAAGGGGAAGTTGGTAAGGTCGGCGTGGCGATTGATTCGTTAAAAGATATCGAGGTGCTGTTTGATGGTATTGAGCTGAAAA
>JANYAB010000103.1 GCA_025355225.1 Bacteroidota bacterium | reverse complement strand
TCAAAGAATAAAAAATAAATATCATTTTAGGCAAAAATTGTTTCCATCGATATTGAAAAAGTTTCTTACAATAACAAGGTTATCTTCAATTGGTATATTATTCGTTCTATCTACACTTCTATACTATTCGTGTCATAAAGAAAACAGCTCAAATAGCACGGCAACTGTTGCGCTGCAGCCCATCGACCAGCAATCACTCAAACAGGTAATGGCACTCGACAAGCAAAACAAGCAAGCTACCTTTGTTTTTGTCAACGAGGTACCGGGTATTTCGGCTATGCATAACCGGGTGATCACCCTGCCCCCGATAGGTAATGATTTGCGCATAGACTTTGACCAATATCTGCACAAAGGACATAACGGGCCGCTATATATCATTCTCCCAGATAACTACGCCGGACCGAAGGAGAAATTTATCATGAAAGCTTTTCCCGATTACAAGGGATGGTATGGTTCTATGCTAAGTAATAAGTTTGTCATGTATGCTGCGAAATGAATTCTGGAAAACCTCTAAACACCCTTTATACATTTATTTCATACGGGTTTTAAACAAGATTTGCTTCTGCCGGTCACAGTACATTAGTCATTCCTTATTCACCACACCAGCGAAAGGAATTTTCAAATGATTGGATGTTTTCATTGCGCTTATTATTGGTTTAAACCTCGGGTGCGATTTAGGTTTAGCTTAAATAATATTGAATAATAGGTTTTCAATTGCTAAATATAATTAAAGGTTATAAATTAGCAATCGATTGCATAATATAAATTATCCTTATCGGGGTATATTTTAGCCAGCTTTTGTATCACACCAATAACTATATAACCAATTAATCATCACCATAAACCAACGATCAATGAGTAAGCAATTTACTACAGCAAAATTAGCCTTTACACTTTTTATAGTAGCAGGCATGTTAAATGCATGCAGCTCAACTACCAAAAAAACGTCCGATGCCGATAGCAGCAAAACAGATACGGGCAAGAAAGTAAAATTCCTTTCACAACCGCTTATCAGCACCATTTACACTGCCGATCCATCGGCGCATGTGTTTAATGGCAAAATTTATATCTATCCATCGCATGATATCAATGCCGGCATCCCCGAAAATGACAATGGTGATCATTTTGCAATGAAGGATTATCATATCCTTTCGATGGATAGCATTGGCGGCAAGGTTACCGATAATGGAGTGGCGCTTGATATAAAAGATATCCCGTGGGCTGGCCGCCAGCTTTGGGCACCAGATGCTGCTTATAAAAACGGCACCTACTACCTGTATTTCCCGGTAAAGGATAAAAAAGATGTGTTCCATATTGGTGTAGCTACATCGGCCAGTCCGGTTGGTCCGTTTAAGGCCGAGCCGGAACCAATAGCAGGAAGTTATAGTATTGACCCGGCTGTATTTACCGATACCGATGGTAAAACCTATATGTATTTCGGCGGGATATGGGGCGGACAGCTTCAGCGCTGGATAACCGGGAAATACGAGGCCGATGGTTCAAAAACAGATTCGAAACAAGAGGATGCCCCTGCTATAAGCTGTAAGGTAGCGTTGCTTAAACCTGATATGAAAAACATTGACGGCACAGTAAAAGATGCTGTTATTTTAGATAGCCTGGGCAAGCCTTTATTAACTAAAGATCATAACCGTCGTTTCTTTGAAGGTTCGTGGATGCATAAATACGACGGCAAGTATTACTTCACTTACTCAACCGGCGATACGCATTTACTTTGTTACGCGATAGGGAATAGTCCGCTTGGCCCATTTACCTATAAAGGTGTATTTATGAAGCCGGTACAAGGATGGACCACGCATCACTCTATAATCGAAATAAAAGGTAAATGGTATATGTTTTATCACGACACCCAATTATCCGGCAAAACCCACCTGCGCAATGTAAAAGTTACCGAACTACACCATAACGCTAATGGGTCTATCGCGCTGATCGATCCTTTTTTGTAGGTTATTATATAA
This sequence comes from Bacteroidota bacterium, assembly GCA_025355225.1. Taxonomy (GTDB): domain Bacteria; phylum Bacteroidota; class Bacteroidia; order Sphingobacteriales; family Sphingobacteriaceae; genus Mucilaginibacter. Next base: position 2,023 of record JANYAB010000103.1, on the reverse strand, counting down.
GGCCAATCACACTTTTGAACTTGAGTTTGCTGTTGTGCGATTTCGTTCCATCTGGATTTAACTAACCTCATTTTGACTAAAATAAATCTGCCGGTTTAAACTAAATCAAAATAAAGTTGGCAACATGCCAACTTTTACTTACCTTTGTTTTGTTGCCGGAAAGTCCGGCGACGGGCGATATGGAAAAATCATTCGAACCCAACAAAAAGAAAAACTAAAAGAAAGGAGATCGCAGATGGTAAATCAAAATTTTAGTAAGGATGGAAATTATCTATCAAAAGAAATTGCAGGATTTTGCGAAGAAACACGCAGATGCTGCTAACAGTATAAGCACCTGGCGCAAAGTTGTGCTGGAGGCTAAATGGAAAAAAGGGACAGACATTTTAGCTGATTTTCCCAAGGCAAAACTTATTCCCGCTAAGCGGGCCCGTTTTAAAATCGTCGGTAATAAATACCGCCTTGTCATCGAGGTGGATTATGATGATGGAGTCGTAGAGGTCAGGTTCATCGGAACCCATGCCGAATACGATGAAATAGATGCGGGTTCGATCTGAGTTGGACAAAACATAAAAAGATGAACGAAAAACCACAATGGTTTTTAATTGAAACCGAACAAGAGTACGAGCAAGCTATTGCCCGGTATGAAGCGGTCAAGCATGCAACAACAGGAGAAGATCATAAAGAAAAACTCCTGTTGGTGCATCTGATTGGTGATTATGAGAACAGGTCATGGGATCTGCCCGATGTAGATCCGGTAGAAATGATCAAGATCCGTATGGACGACTTCGGGTATAAGGCGGTCGACCTTGCCAACGTGTACGGTGACAAAGGCACCGTGAGCAAAGTATTGAATTATAAACAACCGCTTTCGCTGGCCATGATACGCAAATTCAGCGTTTTGTTACACCTGCCTGCAGGTGAACTACTGAAAGAATATCAACTAGTGGAATAAATAAATTATAGGCTCTGGACCTCCCATTAGTCCCTATCCTGACTTCCTTAATTGCAGATTTACAATCTGTAAAGTGAACACAAAACAAAAGCCTCAGGTCTTCCGACTTGGGGCTTTTGCTTTGATTAGGTAGCCTGGTTGGACTAAAATTGAACCGCTTGCTTCAAAATCTGCAGGTTTTGGCTACTATTCACTTTAATTGCGCCCATAGAGAAAGCCTGAAAATTCCTGTGTCTTAATTTGGTTTCATCTGATAGCACGTCCCCACAAACCCATAGTGTTTTAAATGTTTTTTAAACGTGTTTTTACTACAAAAAAACAGCGTGTTTTTACTACGAAAACAACGTGTTTTTACTGCACTTCATTCTTAAACAAGTATTTAGATTTGACCTATTCCAATTAAGAAATATCTTATAAACCGTATAAATAAATATCAAAGGTTAGGGTGATAAGATTTTTAACAACCTGCTTTGTATCCCATACCTGTATTCAACATATCAGATCCGAATCTATTTAAAGCCCGTAGTACTTATCCATTTCTGTTGTATTTCGGGCATGCTAACTGATAAGTTTAAGTAAAAAACCAAAGCCCGTTTTTGTAAAGGAAGTTGTTGAACATCCATATTCATCGTCAATAAAAGTTACGGTGAAAAAGAGTAAAAACCCCGGAAGCCGAAAAGGGTAAATAGAGTAGGCGAGAGATTATTATTTATTTAATAGCCAATGGAAACCAAATCTAAATCCGAAAAGTTAAATCTGACCGTGGAAACAATTTTTCATGGTCAGGAACAGGGAGAGACAATCCCGGCAGCGAGGGCTTATCTTTTTGATAATGCAGGTACTTACGTTACATCAGAGCCCATAGAGAAAGAAAATGTAGTCTTTAAAATTGATGGTAATAAAAACTACAGTGTTGCTATAGGCCCCAATTTATTAGCTGAAGACGGCAAGGCGCCGCAAGATATAGCGAATGACCTCTTGAAAGCAAATGCTGTCCGTTATGATTATATACCTCAGGCAAATAAAAACATTATTCGTGCCGTCGTCTCCAAATATATATGGTTTTGCTGG
>JANYAB010000097.1 GCA_025355225.1 Bacteroidota bacterium | reverse complement strand
TTTCCCGTTCTTAAAAAACTCGCTTTGAGCCCAGCCACGATGGTATACATCAGAGGACACAGGATATCTGTCGCCCGAAGCAGCCAATACATACGTGATCAGGCATTCGTTAAAGCCGCGTATGGGAAAATTCATGGCCCATCCATTATTTGGCGACCAATGCCAGTATAAATTATCCCTGCCATCGCGGGTATACCAGCTCCATTCAATTTCATTCCACATGGAATTTATTCTTCCCCTTATTTGGTTTTCTTTTTGATCGTTTCCGTTAAAATATTGCCTGGCACATAACAATCCCTGGAAAAGGTAAGAAGTTTCCACCAGGTCGCCGCCGTCATCCTTGCGGCCAAATGGAATTATCTTACCTGTTTCACCGTTCAGCCAGTGCGGGAATACCCCGTGATAGGAATCGGCACGGCTCAAAAAATTAACAATTTTCAGCATACGGTTTACCGCTTGCTCATGCGTAATCCATTTACGATGATCCGCTACGATAAGGGCCATTACCCCAAAGCCTGAACCGCCTATGGTCACCACTTCATCGCCATAATCGTAGGCAACGTTGCTTCGCTCACGGGCAAGGCCGCTTGTGGGATGCCCAAAATCCCAGAAGTAACGGAATGTTTGGCGTTGTACCACATCGAGTAGTGCGCTGTCGGTTAAGCTCTTGATCACCCCAACAGACACAATGCCTGTTTCTGCAGATTTTGCTACTTTTTGGCCGAAACCCCAAGTGGAGGTTATGATAAAAAGGAATAGTATTATTATTTTCTTCATCTGAATATCTTTAAAAATTAATGCAGGTTCGGGCTTTGGAAGCCCAAGTTTTTCATCCCACTGTTTACTTCCGGACAACTCATAAACAAATTCCAGAGCAAGCCGCTGCGGTAATTTTCGATCATCACGATTATCGGCCCCTCATCAATAGCCAGGTCTGAATTTGCAAACCAGGGGTTGTCCAAATTAAAGGCATCATAAAACCCATACGGCCCCCACATTTTATCGCCCAATTTGTAATAAAAAAACCTTAACGCCTGCATAGACTGAACAGGAGTATAAGGCAACGAGGAAATGGCTGCCGTTGGGGCTATAACACCAACATCATTTGTTGGAGAACTTGCCGTATAACCATTTTGAATGTCGCTTGCTGTAAGCCCCCAGCAATTGGTACCATAACCGTAATTACTATTAGGGTTAGCTACGCAATAATTATAATTGATCATAGCGTGCGCTTTATTCTGCACATCGTAACCTGCATAAGCATCGGTCAACCCGTTAGGATTGATCCCTAAAAAAGAATAATGGGCAAAGAACAAGGGACCGCCGTCTGGTGGGCCCAGAGGCAGTTTAACGCCATAATACGTATTCCCATTCTTCATGCTTCCATTACCTGCCCATCCGTTATCATAAACAATCTTAGGTACAGCATGCGTGGTAGATGATGCCGCCAAAACATAAGTAATCAGCGCTTCGTCCCAGCCATTTACCTGCATGTTAGTCGACCAGCCATAATTCGGGCTCCAGTGCCAGAACAATGTATTCTGATTATTTTGACGAAACCAATCCCATTCCACATTATTCCAAAGCGTATTTATATCAGCTCTAAGCGTGGTTTCATCAGTGGCCGCACCATTAAAATACTGTCGCGCAGTAAGTAATCCCTGCATTAAATAGGAGGTTTCCACCAGGTCGGCGCCGTCATCTTGTGTGCTGAATGGGACAACTGCCCCGGTAACACCGTCCATCCAATGCGGAAAGGCGCCGTGAAATGTTTGTGCGTTATTTTTTAAGAAGGCAACTATCTTTTGCATACGCAAAACACCCTGAGCTCTCGTTATAAATTGTCGATTGACCCCGGTAACGATAGCCATAATACCAAACCCTGACCCACCGGTGGTCACCACATTGCCAGACGTGTTACGTTCAAGTGCCAAGCCACTTATCGGATGGCCAAAATCGTAAAAATATTTAAAGGTTTGACTTTGTACTAAATCGAGCAGCTGGTTGTCGGTAATAACGGGGAACTTATTTGTTGTATCAATAGCGGTGGTTAATTGGACCGTCAATGCTGACTGTAAACTGCCGCCGCCCGCATTTAATAAACCGGTTGAAACACTAAGCGTATATGGTGTAATTGGCTGCAAGCCAACCGGTGTTATCACAATTGTACTATCGTTGTTTTGATAAGCGGTGTTATAGGAAATTGCGGCGCCTGCGTTACTTTTAAAAGTTATACTATTGGTAACAGAATTAGGGTTGACAGGAGCAGAAAAAGACAATTTTATTGTTGATGGAGTAGTTACGCCTTTGTAAACAAATCCATTATAGACTCCGTTTACTTTTAAGGTATTAAAGCTAAAGGACGCCGGTACAGGCGCAGGTGGTGGTGTTTTCTTTTCCTTACTGCAGGCATAAAGCAAAAAAAGTAAGGCTAATCCCAAACAACATTTTAAATTTCTCATCCCCTCAAATATCATATCGCAAAAGGAAACCTCATTGTAAGCCTGCATTAAAAAAGGTTGTGTCCGCCGGTTGGCGGACAAACAACCTTACTAAATCAATCAATCAACTTTTATTTTCCTCTGCCCTGAAGGTTCACAATGGAACTTACTTCAATATCAGTCAGGGCCCTATTATATAATCTTACTTCATCCAACTGGCCTGTTAAAAAACTTGCAAATCCCGGATACTGGGTTGCTGACGTTTGACTTGGGTTAGTTTGAAACTGATCGCATCCAAACACCAAATTACCCAGATTAGGGAAAACCAATGGTCCTGCGAGGCCTCCTAAAACAGCGCTGTTTACCTTTGACCCGTTAATGTAAAGTGTGTTAACTGCAGACGTAGCATCATACGATAGCGTTATGCTATTCCATTTGTTAAACAAGTTTTGCAGATTAGTGGTGACAAAAAACGCATCATGGTTACCCTGTTGTATGTGTACCTTAAAAATACCATTAGTATTTGAGCTGCCGTTTTCAAAAAACATTTCTAAATTCCCCCAAAAGCCGGTTGTATTGGCTAACGCAAAAGGTGAGATTATCCCGTTTGACGGTGGCGGCGTATTTATCCAAAAACTTAAGGTATAACTTTGCAATGCAATTATGCCTGCTGATGGGGCATTCAGCACGTAGCTGTTTGTAGCACCTTGCAGGGCCTGGCCTTTAATTCCCTTGGCCGCGAAAGTGGTACCGGTGTTTACCCCCAGTGTTCCGGATACGCTATCAATTAAACTGCCATCAAATGCCCAATAGCCTATCAGGTTTGATTTTGCTACCTGGCCCGAAGTTGTAAATCCGTTTACACTTAAAGGAGGCGCGTAACTTTTCGCATTAAATTCCTTTTGACACGATGATAAGCCCAACAGAACAAGCGCTGCCGGGATTATCAGTATATTAGTTATTTTTTTCATAATATTTTCCATTAATAAATTAATAGCCTGGATTTTGAGTCAATACACCTGCACTCAGGTCAATTTCATTTTGAGGTATCGGCCAAACTTCGTTTTTATTGGCTTTCCATCCTTTAACACCAAAAACTGCGGCACCGCGGCCCTGGCGTATCACGTCAAAGTAGCGATCAAATTCCATGGCAAGCTCAACCTTACGTTCATGGTAAATAGCTGTGCGTAAGGCTGTCTGATCTGTAGTAATAACAGGAGGAAGTATTGTATTGTCACCCGCCCGTGCACGCGCCCTAACAAGTTCAAGCGATGCCAATGCAGCTGCGGTATTACCCGTTTCATTGTTGGCTTCGGCATTCATCAAAAGCACATCAGCATAACGCAAAACTATTTTATCCTGCTGACAACCCTGGTTGAAATTTGGATCAAATAAAGCAAAAGGCACGTACGCTTTATAGTTGTACATCGGGTTAGGTATGCCAACCGCCGGAATTACATCACCCTCGGCAGTGGTTGTACCCCTAAAGATAATCGTTCCGTTTTTACGCGGATCGCCCGCTTCATATTCAGCCACCAGGTCGGGGGTCGGCACATTAAAGCCGAAACCGCCAGCCGGTATACCGCGAACACCCTGAAATTGTGCGTACTGAGAATTTGAAGCTGCCGGATTGCCCGGAATTAATTCACACTGTATTTCAAATATTGACTCTGAATTGTTTTTATTCGTGGTTCTGAATTGTTTTTCGTAGTTAGGGAATAAGGAATATCCCAAGCCCATTACCTGGTTGGTAAAGGTTACCACTTCGGGCCATTTTTTCTGATACAAAGATACTTTAGCATGTAATGCCAATGCAGCGCCTTTTGTAATGCGGCCCACATCTGTGGAACCATAACTCTGCGGCAATACAGAAGCGGCATCAGTAAGATCTGTCTCAATAGCTGCCCATACCTGCGCCTTAGGTGCACGTGGTATGTTAAACTCTTTTGCATTTTTAGGAACATGCAAACGCAACGGCACATCGCCAAAGGCACGAACCAACCTAAAATAAGCGTAAGCCCTTATGAACTTCACTTCGGCTAAATAACGGGCCTTTAAACTTGCATCCATATTTATGCCGGGTACATTATCTAATACCTGGTTGGCTAAATTGATAGTTTTATATTCGCCGCCCCAAAAATCAGATATCTGACCTTCGGTTGAAGTGGCAGTAAAAGTATCAAAGTCGTTAATAAAAGTTGCATCATTCGGGTCACTGCCTTTTTCAGCTTCGTCAGATCCTACACTTTCGAGAGCGATAGACGAAAACGCTATATTCGTGTATTCATGCAGATTGGCATATGTAGCATTTACGGCTTTAGTGGCATCCCCGGCACTTTGCCAGAAGGTAACTACCGGCGGCGTTTCCTGCGGCGGTACATTTAAAAAGCTTTTTTTACAGCTTTGCGTTACTATGAGAGTTGCAATGAGAATTAATCCTAAAACTCTATGCAAATAAAATTTCTTTCTATTCATTTTCAATTAATTAAAAAGTAACGTTAACACCAAAATTATAAGTGGCATACAGCGGATAAACATTGGCATCTATACCGGCATTGGTAGGTGTACCGCCAATTTCGGGGCTAAATCCTTTGTATTTAAAGAAATTAAGCGGGTTTTGTGCATTGGCATAAAACCTGATCTTTTTCAATCCCCATTTAGATAACAATTCGCCGGGAAGCGTATAACCTAACTGCGCATTTCTGACCCTGAAATAAGCACCGCTTTCAACATAGAAAGAATTTGGCGCCGCATTGGTTGTTGAGCCCACATTAACGGAGGGGTAGGTATTAGACGTACCCTGACCATGCCAGCGGTGATCGTAAAAATCCTGGCTGAAGTTTTCATTGCCAAAACGAAAAGCAGTGTTTGCATTGTAAATACTAACTCCTGCAACCCCCTGGAAATCTAAAGCCAGGTCCCAATTTTTATAATTAACAGTGGTATTGATGCCATAAAAATATTTTGCATTTGGACTACCTAATGCTACACGGTCTTTGCCATCGATAACACCATCATGGTTTTCATCCACATATTTGAAATCGCCTGGTTTAGCATTGGGTTGTGCCGAGCCGGTAACTTCAGCAGCGGTTTGGAATATGCCGGCAACCTGGTAACCAAAAAATTCACCTATTGGCTGGCCCAGTACAGTCCTGGTAGCTAAGGCCCCATTGGCTAAGCCATTGCCTCCTGAATATATCGGATTAGAGCCCGTAACTACCGAGGTTACCTTGTTGCTATTTGTACTAAAATTACCGCCGATAGAAAATCTCAGGTCTTTATTTATTGAGTTTTTCCATGATGCTGCAAACTCAAATCCGCGATTTTGAATACTGGCCTGGTTACCTACGATATTCCCTGAAGCTGTACCTACAGAAGCTAATATTGGAATAGCAAAGATGGCATTCTGTGTTTTGCGATCGTAAAAATCAGCTTCAAAGCTTAAATGATCATTTAAAATGCTTCCTTCAAGACCAATGTCTGTACTAACTGCACGCTCAACCAATATAGTAGGTGGAACAACAGATACAACGCTTGCACCTGTATTAGGTGCTTGCGGGTTGCCAAAAATGGCGGTGTATATCGGATCCTGGCTTACTACTGCCGTTGTTGGGTTGATAGGCACACCTGCGTTAGCCACTTTTCCCCAGCTTCCGCGAAGTTTCAATGATGAGAAAACCGTTTGGTTTTTCATGAAGTCCTCATTAGAAATCACCCAGCCGGCCCCTACTGAAGGAAGGTAGGCCCATAAATTAGTTCCGTAAAATACAGAACTCGCATCTGCTCTTAATGAGGCATTTAATAGGTATTTATCTTTATAAGAGTAATTTACGCGGCCAAAATAAGATAGATCTGTAGTAAGCGATCCTCCGTCAGTAACATTGCGCGAACCTGTATCACCGAGAGATAAGTAAAGATCGCCCTCGCTGCTGTTTGGAACATTTTGAGCAGTACCATCAAAAGTATACGCCTTATAGCGCTGTGCTGTTTGTCCTAATAATACCGTAAACTTATGATCCTGTATCTGATCGTCAAAAGTTAAGGTGTTTTCTGCAATCCAGTTACGCGTTTCAGCCCGGTGTACATCCAGCACGCTTGTTGTGTTTTGCTGGATAAGGGTTGCCTTATAAACCGGGGTATAATTTCTAAACTCAGCCTGGCCAAAATCGCCGCCAAAACTTGTTTTGAATGTTAAATGCTTTACAAATTTAATTTCGGCATAGGCATTACCGGTAAACCTGTAATTTTTTGACACCTGGTTATAAAAGTCAAGGGTTGCTTCCGGATTAAAATTATTACCGCCCCCTACGTTAAAATCACTCGGATCGCCATAAGTGCCATCGGCATAACGAACCGGTACAACCGGTGCCGCTGCGTACAACTGGTGAAATATGCTGCCCGGTATATCTTGAGACTGGCTAAATAAACCACTGATCGCATAACCCATTTTGAGATTTTTGACTGGCGTATAATCATTCACAAAGCGCGCAGTGTAGCGTTTGTAATTATTTCTTTTTACATCGCCATCCTGGTCAAGAAAACCCAATGAGAAATTATAAGTTGATTTTTCTTCTCCGCCGCTAACTGATAGTGTATGATTGGTAACCAATGCATTGCGTAATATTTGCCCGTACCAATCGGTCCCATTACCATAACTTGCAGGGTTAGCGAACAATGGCGGAGCGCCATTAAGTGTACTTAGCTCGTTAATTAATGTAGCGTATTCAGTACCGTTAGCTACTTTTACGGCGTTTGTTACCGATTGCCAACCTGCGTACCCGTTGTAGTTAACTGTTGGTGTTCCTTTTTTCCCTCTTTTAGTCGAGATCAATATTACACCGTTAGCCGCCCGTAAGCCATAAATGGCCGTACTCGAAGCATCTTTAAGGATACTTATGTTGTCGATGTCGTTAGGATTCAGGAAGCTGATATCATCGTACCAAACTCCATCCACAACATACAATAAATTACTGTTCCCGTAAATGGTACCTAAACCACGAATACTTATCTGTGGTGAAGAGCCCGGGCCCCCGTTGTTGGTGATCTGCACACCTGCGACCTTTCCCTGTAAAGCGCTTACCGGGTTAACAGATGCCTGCTTAGAAATGTCATCACCCTTTACCGTCGTAATAGAGCCGGTCACATCAATTTTTCTTTGTGTACCATAACCAACTACTACAACTTCGTTCAAAGTGCTGCTTTTTAGTTGTAGTTTGATATTTAGAGTCGTTTGCCCATTTAAGGGTACTTCCTGCGCGGCATAACCTACATAGCTAAATACCAGAATCGCGTTTGAAGGAGCGCTTAATGAAAAAGCTCCGTTGACATCGGTCTGTGTGCCATTCGCTGTTCCTTTAACGTTTACGCTTACGCCTATCAACGTTTCGTTGCTTGCGGCATCAGTGACTTGACCCTTCACTGTAACATTTTGCGCAAACGCCGAATTGATAAAAAAGAAACACAATAACACCAACCCTGAAATAGTAAAATTTCTTTTCATAAGGTTAATTGAATAATTTAGAATTTGAAGAATTAATTGGTTTTGATTAATACGAAATTGTGCACATAATACGTTTTTAACAAATTATTGCACTTCACATTAATACATCATTTAACAAGTAGTTTCTCAAATGGTTTTAAATAATTTTACAATATTCTGATTTTTAACGAATTATACAGAGATAGTGTAATACATACATACTACATTAAAGAAGTATTTTACAATAAGGTAAGAAAGGGGTATGAGAGGTAATGATGTAGTGTTATAGCTCCATGAGAAACTCAACAAGGTTTTTATCTTACTCCAGGTTGAGCTTTTCACGCAGCCTGCAGCGTCTTATCTCTACTCCGCTTAAAGATATATTGAGGAGGGATGCCATTTCTTTGCGGCTGTATCTCTTCCTTGCTTATATTAAAATTTTCAAAGGGAGTTAGAAGGATAGCGTTTAATGCGAAAATTAGTAGGATAATAATGACCGTTTGAAGAATCATTTGTCGAGATAATGCCCGATGGCGGAAACGACGGTAACTGTGATGATTTTATCTTC
>JANYAB010000081.1 GCA_025355225.1 Bacteroidota bacterium | reverse complement strand
CCGAAAAGCTGTTTGATTTGGAATTGATAACAGTCAGGCTGATGCCGTTAATACAAACAGATCCTTTTTCAACAGTTACATTGCCAATTGAGGCATCATATTCAAAGGTGTATTCCCAACTGCCGTCCAGTTCTCTAAATTCAGTACAAACGGCGGTTTGGTCAACATGACCTTGTACAATATGACCGTCGAGGCGCCCATTCATCTGCATACAACGTTCCAGGTTCACCAGGTCACCGGTTTTTAAATGCCCTGTATTCGATTTTTGAAGGGTCTCATCAATAGCCGTCACCGTATGTTTACCATCGGCCAAAGCCACAACCGTAAGACAAACTCCATTATGCGCAACCGACTGGTCGATCTTTAATTCAGCAGCTATTGCTGATTCAACTGTAATATGCAGATTTCCCTGCTCATGCCGCAGATTAGTAATCTTACCTAATGTTTCTATAATTCCTGTAAACATAGTGCCCCCTAACCCCCTGAAGGGGGAATTAAAACAAAAATAAATATAATAAGTGAAGTTAAAGTTCTCTCTTTTGTCCAAAGGACTCCTTTGGAGGAGAGGATTTAGTTGAGGCGTTATTTAAAATTACTCTTCACATCCAGCCGTTTATTCCGCAAATCAATTCCTCCTTCGATAATTGATTTCAGGTTGGCTAAATAAAACGTCCATCCTATCTGGCACTGTACGTACAGGTTCTTTTCCGGGTCACTTTCTTCAGGGATATTTGCCTGGGTAAGTTCTAAAATCGTCAGCCCGTTTTTGGTCGAAATGGATACTGTGACTACGCTATTGCCCGAGAAGGTAAATTTTAAAAAGTCAATGCTATTCACTTCAAGCACCTGCCCTCTTTCTACAGCATTATCATCAAACCCATGCCAATACCAGGCGTAGGTATCTTCCTTTAATATAAACTCGTGAGGCTCTCTTAGCCGCATAGGCACCGTGTAAAATTCCGCTTTACGCAAAAACCAACTTTCCAGCCCCGCCGGGGTTGCCCAGGCTTCATATACGCTTCTCGCGTCAGTATCAAAATCAGCAGTAATTGTAAATTTCGTCCATTTATTTTCAGCCATATCCGGTTTTGGTTTGATCTTTTGTTATTCCAAACAAAAATAACGATTAAAGTTTTGGCTTTTGTTAATTTGCTTTTAAATCTTAGACGATAAATATGGTTAAACAAAGCGCAGGAATATTGTTATACCGGACAACCAACCAGGAACTGCAGGTATTCCTGGTGCATCCTGGCGGCCCTTTCTTTGTCAATAAAGACGATGGATCATGGTCAATACCCAAAGGTGAGTTTTTGGATGACGAAAACCCACTTGATGCGGCTAAACGTGAATTTTTTGAAGAAACAGGGCAAACTATTGACGGCACTTTTATTTCATTAGCACCAATTAAGCAAAAAAACGGCAAAATGGTCTTTGCCTGGGCAGTTGAAGGAGATATCAATCCAGCAACTAATGTGAGCAATACTTTTGAACTGGAGTGGCCGCCAAAATCGGGGAAGTTTAAAAGTTTCCCTGAGATCGACAAAGCTGCCTGGTTCAATATCGAAACAGCAAAAATAAAGATTATAGCAGCCCAGGCTGGTTTAATTACGGAGCTTTTATCCCACCTAAATATTCCCGGGTTTTAAATTGATTTTTAAAGTCTCCCCTACCGGGGGGATTATTCACGGGTTGTTTGTTTTTTAGGGACGTTCATGAGGGCTGCGCCGTTTTGAGGGGGCAAGGTTAGACGATTTAGGTAAGGGTTCGCCTGTTTATTTCCCATTTAGACACTTCGGTATTAACAAGCGTAGTACTAATATTAGATTTTTTTTCAGCAAGCAGCCTTTCCATTATCAGCGCAGCTATAAAAGCACCGCGCTCATCGCCATTTTGAAGAACTTCGGGACTGAAATATTTTTGAACGAAATGGGTATCAAAATTGCCCGATGTAAAGGCTTCATGCTGCATAACAAACCTCCCAAAACCAAGGGTGGTGATAATTCCGGTGATATGATATTCATCAATGGCCCGTATCATCCGCTCTATGGCTTCAGCCCTGTCTTTACCATAAGTGATCAGTTTGGCTATCATCGGGTCGTAGTAGATTGGGATTTCCATGCCCTGTTCAAAGCCGTCGTCTACCCGAACGCCAGGTCCTTTTGGGGTGACATAGGTTTGCAGAGTACCGATATCGGGTAAAAAATTATTGGCAGGGTCCTCTGCATATACTCTCAGTTCAATAGCGTGGCCATTTATCTTAAGGTCTGTTTGTTTAAAGCTGATCGGTTCGCCGCGGGCTATCCGTATTTGTTCCTTTACAAGGTCCACTCCTGTTATTAGTTCAGTAACCGGGTGCTCCACCTGTAGCCGGGTATTCATTTCCAGGAAGTAAAAGTTTAGCTCCTTGTCCATTATAAATTCTACCGTGCCAGCACCTGTATAGTTTACCGACCTGGCAACATCCACAGCACACCGTCCCATCTGTTCCCGAATTTCGGGCGTAAGCACAAATGAGGGTGCTTCCTCCACCACTTTTTGATGGCGGCGCTGCACCGAGCAATCACGTTCAAATAAATGAACAATATTGCCATGCGTATCACCTAATACCTGTATCTCGATATGTTTTGGCGACGAAACGTAATGTTCTATAAAAACAGAGCCATCGCCAAATGCCGATGTTGCTTCAGATACCGCCCGGTGCATTTGTTCTTCAAAATCGTTTACGTTTTCCACTACACGCATGCCCTTTCCTCCGCCGCCGGCTGCTGCTTTGATCAGGATAGGGAAACCCACCTCAACGGCGCGTTTTTTGGCTTCTGAAATATCCGATATTGCTTCTTCTGTTCCAGGAACCATGGGTATATTATATTTTAAAGCGGCAGCCTTAGCCGACAACTTATTGCCCATTATCTCCATCGCCTCGGGAGATGGGCCGATAAGGATAAGCGCTGCTTCTCTTACCTGCCTTGCAAAAGCGGCATTTTCCGAAAGGAAGCCATATCCGGGATGAATCCCTTCTGCCCCGGTTTTACGGCAGGCTTCAATGATCTTGTCGCCAACAAGATAAGATTGGCTGGACGGTGCTTCACCTATAAAAACAGACTCGTCGGCATACCGAACATGTAATGCGTTTCGATCGGCAGCGGAGTACACGGCAACTGTTTTTATACCCATTTCGCGCGCCGAACGCATTATTCTTAAAGCGATCTCGCCCCTATTAGCAATGAGGATTTTTTGCATATCAGCAAATGTAGAAGATTTGCTCTAAATGTTGCGATGGAGATCGCTGTTGAGATTAAAAACCTTAAACTGGTAGATTATTCTTTCAAATGGGTAACTGCCAGGCCAACTAATTCTTTTGTGTACAATTCCCAGTTGCTTAATGTGCTGGAATCAGGCAGCCAATAATCTGTAAAATTAATCTTTGTGTTTCCGGCGAGGTAGGCACAGGGATACGGAATTACATCTAAACCTGCTTTTTTAAAGATATAGAGCGCGCGGCGCATGTGAAACGCTGAGGTAACCAATAGGTAAGGCGGCGATAAATGGGCTTTATCAATTATGTTTTTGGTGAATGCCGCATTCTCAAATGTATTTCGGGATTTCTGCTCTATCAGTATCGTGTTATCCGGAAATTTAAAGTCCGTTAATACACTTTTAACCCATCCGCCTTCAGTAAAGCTGCCTGGTCGTAAATTTCCGTTGCCGCTGCTGATCAGAATATGAGATACCTGCCCTTCAGCCTTCAACTTAATCCCCTCAATAAACCTATCCGAATGCCCATTAAAAAAGCCCTTCCCATTTTTATCCTCGCCCGAAAATCCCCCCAGCACAATTGCAGCGCTATAAACTTTCCCTTTATCTAAAGGAACAGGATCTATGTCATAGTTTTTTGCAAACTGTTGTAATAAAAAATGGTTGGAGAAAACAATTAACAGCACTACTGAAATAATAAATGAGCGTTTTTTTAATTTCGGGCGTTTTGTGAACAATGCAATAAGCAGGAAAGCCACTACCCAGTTAAGCGGAGACAATAAAAAAAGCAGGACCTTTGAAAATATAAAATACATAGCTGATAGTATTACGTAACTGCCCGAATATTTTTGGTTAACTGGCGCAAATGTAGAGGTATTGTTGGATTGTTATAAAGTTTTAAAGCTGTAGAGTTAGTATTTATTTGCAAAAATTATGAATAAATAACAGCTTTTCCTCATCTTTAAAGCGACCGAGTTAATTTATATCAATCATGAGCCAGCCCACATCGTCAAAAGATGCATCAAACCGACTTCTTTCAGTAGATGCATTCCGCGCCTTAACCATGTTATTAATGATCTTTATTAACGACCTGAGCGGCGTCAAGGGCATGCCCATCTGGATGGAACATGCCAAAAGAATGGAGGACAGGATGGGTTTTGCGGATACTATTTTCCCCGCATTCCTGTTTATTGTCGGTCTGTCCATCCCGCTGGCTATTGGTCGCAAACTGCAAAAAGGCGTGCCATTCAACAGTATTGCTTTATCAATCCTGTCACGCTCGTTTGCACTCATCGTGATGGGTTTTTTCCATGTCAATCTCGAAAAATATAGCTCTGCCTCTATGTTGCCCGAATCTGTTTGGGAAATACTTATCACCCTCAGTTTCTTTTTAATATGGCTCGATTATCCCGAAACCTGGTCAAAAGTGAAGCGCTATGTTTTAATAGGCGCAGGCTGGCTTATACTAATATTGATGGCTTTTTTATTCAAAGGTGGCAAGCCCGACGCACCCGAAGGCCTAAACCCCTCATGGTGGGGCATCCTGGGCATCATTGGCTGGTCGTATTTAGTTTGCGCGGGTATCTTTTTATTAGCTAAAGGCAAATTCCCTATAATGCTTTCCGCCCTCGTCGCGCTCGTGGCTATTAACATAGTAGCGCATGGCACGTCCCTGCATTTGAATCTGTGGGTAATTCACGATGCCTCATCCGCAGTCCTGGTAATGGCCGGCATTGTTGTTTCGTTATGGCATGAACAGTTGGCAGCAAAAAACAATAACCGGGCAATGTGGCTTTTGCTTGCAGTTGCAGGATGCTTAGCGATAGCGGTAGGTTTGCTTATACGCCCTTATACTGCAGGTATCTCCAAGATCCGCTCTACCCCATCATGGGTTTTTATATGTGCAGGTATAAGCATCCTGGTTTTTGAGCTCATGATATACCTTGTAGATTTTAAAGGCAAGAAAAATTGGTTCAAGTTCATATGGCCTGCGGGAACTGCCACGCTCACCTGTTACCTGCTCCCCTACTTTATGGTTGGTTTTTTTAAATTGGTAAATTTCAGTTACCCCGCGGTTTTAAATAGCGGCATCGGAGGCTTTTCACGCTCAGTTGCTATCGCATTTATTACGGTGTGGATAGGAGGCTTCCTGGAAAAACGCAGGCTGAAGCTGAAGGTTTAAAAATCGAAAAAATCAATAACTTTTAAAAAGTCAATTCTGTTACAGACAAAAAAATCCCTGCTATATACCATATAACAGAGACTTATGATTGGCTAAAGAACGTATATGTTATTAATCTTACCTCTAACAGATCATGCACTTTTACGGTGACTTACGATAAATGTTGTTACTTTTTATCAACATCCGCAAGGGTTATTAACACAACTACTGAATTAACCTTAAATTATCATATTAATTATTGATTAATTTTACTTCTTGCAGACATTCTAAAATTTCTTTTTAGTGGGGAAAAGGATTGCGCTTGCCCGTTTGGCAGTTTATGGATGAGCCAGGGTCGGGAATAAAAGAAGTTCCATAAACTTGAGGTCAAGCCATCTTCCAAATTTGAAACCAACTTCCTTAAAGTGCGCCACTTCTACAAAACCGAAAGATTGATGCAGGTTATAGCTAATCTTATTCTCGCAATCAATACCAGCAATCATTGCATGCAGTTTCATTTCACGGGCCCGATCAATCAGGGGATGTAACAGCAATTTGCTGATCCCTTTACCCTGGTGATCAATATGCACGTAAACGGAATGTTCCACCGTAAACCGGTAGCAGGGCCATACTCTAAAATGCCCGAAAGTACTGAACCCCGCAATCTGGCCCTCCGCTTCGGCAACAAATACGGGGAATCCGTTGCTGATCCTGTCGTTATACCAACTCAGGCGCATTTCATAGGTATGCGGATGTTCGCTATATACTGAAGTAGTATTGATAATAGCGTGATTATATATTTCAAGTATACCGGCAAGATCATTCTTACTTGCACTTCGGATATTCACTGTTCCGGAAGACATGATTTAATGATAAAATTCGTATAAAAATAAAAGGAAAATATCAATAATAACAAAAACGCCCCGATCTTGTCAGGGCATTATTGTAATGATTATACTAAATATTTAGCACCAAAATCAGGTCAAAACAATGAAGTAAAAAACTTCGGCGTTCGATATTCAAAATTCAGTGTTCGATATTCTTAGTTCAAAACTTCTTATCCTTTTGGAGGACTGCCCGGAGGAGGAACACCTGGCCCTGGTCCGCCGGGAGGAGGGCCACCAGGTCCCCGTTGTCTTTCAGGTATTTTAACTTCGGGATGAGCGGTTCCATGGTGACAAGTGTTACAGTTAACCCCGGTTGTCATTACCATTCCCAGTGAATCTTTTTCAGCCTTAAAAAATTTCTTATTGATCTTCGCCTCCATCAGGAACATGTGACGGGCCGTGGTCTTTTCGGGTTTGGCATCACTGGCAAAATCCATTTTGTTGGTTTGTTCGTTACGTACATGGCAAAAGTTGCAGTGTACACCTAACGATGCAGTCCAGACATCCATGGTATGGTCCAATAAACGGTAAGGAATATTCTTCGGAAATACTTTCAGGTTTACCAGTTTGGGTTCCTCGCGCTGTTGCGGCATTGAAGCGGCAATGCCCAGCGCCATCACGCCAAACAAACCTGTGATAATTGTTAATTTTTTGTTGACTAGCATAGGGATCAATTTTGGAAACTAATATAACAATAGCTTACATAATTATGACAATGTAATAAAAAAAATACTGTCAAATACTTACTTTACGCTTTAATGCCACTCAATTTTACGCTGAGCTCCCACAAACGGTTGCGTGCTGCAGCGTTATCAGCATTGGGGGCGGTTTTAGCCACCTTGCATTTTTTAAAATATAAACCGCTTTTCTGCTCCAGCTTCGGTTGTGTTGCCACGTATATAGTGGTTTCGGCCCCTTGTTGCGGCGATATCATAAAAGGCTTAAGAAGCCAAATAATTGTCCGGAGAAAACCTTTGGCCTCTTTCCATATGTTGGTATTCACTACACCTGGATGCAATGCATAAGCGGTAATACCCGTTTGCCTATATTTTTCGGCAAGGGATTTGGTGAAATAAATATTATACAGCTTAGTGATACCATAAGCTTTCAATCCGGTATAGGATTTTTCCATTTGCAGATCGTCAAAATCAGGTTTTGCCGATTTATGGCCTTCGGAACTTATGTTGATGATACGTGCATGCCCCTTTTGCAGTAAAGGCATCAGGCTTTCTGTCAATAAAAAATGTCCGAGATGGTTTAGTGCAAAGGTCATTTCAAAACCGTCTTTGCTAAGCTGTCTTTCAGGAAAAGCACCGCCTGCGTTATTGATCAGTATATTAATATTGAAAAGCTTTGCCTTCAACTCGTCGGCAGCATCCCGAACGCTTTGCAAATCGGTAAGGTCACACCTGACCACAAAAATGGCCTGATTACCGGTCTCCGAGATCAGTTCCCTTTTCAGCTGCTCCCCTTTTTCGGTATTCCTGACCAGCATATAAACCGCATGATCTTGTTTGGCCAATGCCAATGCTGTTTCCTTGCCGATGCCCGAAGTGGCCCCGGTTATTACTGTAGTTTTTATAGACATGTGTTTAATGAATTGCTTGCACAACAAAATATATACAGATTGGTTCGATAAGCCTGACTTTTCAAAACCAACCCGAGTCGAATCTTCCTGCAAATAAAAAGCTCCCGAAACTAATCCGGGAGCTTTATCAGTAATTTACGCCTACCACAAAAATAAGGGTACCAACCATATCGGTGAAACATAGTATGGATCATAATAGGGCTCGTAATAGGGTACGGTTTCCTCTACAACAATTGTCTCTCCACCACCGCCGCCATTATTGTTTGAGTTTTTGTTTTGTTCCGCCTCGTCTTCCATCAATTTTATCATCAGTTCGGAACCCTGGCTTATGATATCCACCATGGCATCTTCACCGACTTCTTCAGGCTTGATGGCGGTTTTGCATATCTCCTCTATTTCGCTCCATTCATTATCGGATACCAGGTCCATTTGCCAGCCCGCAGAGCTGGTGTCAAACCTTTCCTCATTGATGAATGACATAAATACGATCTCCGCGGGGTCGACCTTTTTAAATATTGCAACCGCTATCCGCAGATCGTCAAAGCGCTCGTCGTCTATAAAATCGGCCCAGGCATCATCACTTTGAAAGTCAAAATAACGTGCGAAAGCAAATTCGCCTTTTTCGAGGTCAACATAGGAAAATATATCATAGACCTTAAGGTATTCGGTATAACGCTTCATAAAAGTGTCGAATACCTCTTGCCCCTTAGCCGTTATCTGGTAATTGATACCGGCGGTTTGTACATATCCTTTCGACATCAGCTCAATAAACAAAGGCTCCAGCACACTGTCATCACCGTTGGCTATGGTTTGGAATTTGTGCGTGCCGTTAACCATTTCATTCAAAAGTATGATGGCCTTAAAGGTCTTTTTATTATCGTCTGTTAAAAACATAGGTATTTTAATAATTAATTTAACAGCTTAGTGCGTTTAGCCTTAATAGCTTCTAATGCATTTGATGTAGAACCGGTGCCCAAAGCTTTGTTGATTTCTTGTTCTGTTGATAAGGTCGAGTCTTCTATTTGTGCATACGCCGCGGCACGGAATTCCTGGGCAGAGGCCTTTTGATCCATCCGGTTAAGTGTCGCCATCAGTCCATCTGTGTCAACGCTGGATAATGTTTTGTTGATCTTCTCAGAAACTTCAGCAGTCTTAGCGCGGGAGTTTATAAGCTGCGCACGGCTTTCAGTTTCGGCAATCTGATCCTTTATCTGCTTTATTTTAAGATCCATTACAGAAACGGCGGTTTCTTCCTTTTCAGCCATCTTTGCAAACTGATCTGCTTCATTCACTGCCGCTTGGTGTGCTTCGGCAGCTTTAGTAGCCAGATCATTGCCCTTGGCTTCGTCTAATTGCTTGGTTTCAATACGGTCTAATAATTCATTGGTCTTTTTTTCCCAGTCATCGGCACTGTTGCGGTATTGCAATTCACTTGCACGGTGCTGCAAGGCAAGCGCTTTAATTTCGGCTTCACCCTGTATAGCCTGCTGATAGTTGGATCTCAGTTCGCGTAGTATCTGATCTGCCATCTTAGCAGGATCTTCCAGTTTATCAACTGCGGCATTAGCTTCCGCTTTACTTATGCGGAATAATCTGTCAAATATGCTCATTGCTTTTAAATTTAGATGTTAAATTATTTATTCGTTTTAAATTGGTCTCAATTCGTGAAATTCGTGCTAACATATTATCTCCTGCGGCCAAATCCGCCACGACTGTGCCCAAAACCCGACCTACCCGAACTGCTGTGGCCGAAACCACCGCTGCGTACAGGTTGTGAATTCCTGGTGCCGAATGACCGTTGTGACCTGGCTGGCTGACTTAAACTGCTGCGACTGTTAGTCCTTGATGACATTGCCGGCGATGTAGTTGGCCTAAACGTAGTATAAGTACGCGTACGAGTATAATAAGATGGATAATAGCCATAATGGTACATCGGCATGTAATAACTATGCGGACGCATTAAATAGCTCAGCAGCAAAAAGTCGGTAAATGTAAATGACGAGTGGTAATAATTATTATCACCAACATACCGGGGGTTGCCCTGAACATCCAGATCAGCTGTATTATTCGCTGAAGGATCTATCTTAATGCGGGCTACAGTAACGGAATCGGCATTGCTTACATCATCCACTACACTCAGCCTGTTTTTGTCAGTTTCCTCAACTTTTAGATAGTCAATGTTACCATCCTTATCCAGGTCGAGGTTATTGATCTTGTTATTAGGATCATTAATA
This sequence comes from Bacteroidota bacterium, assembly GCA_025355225.1. Taxonomy (GTDB): domain Bacteria; phylum Bacteroidota; class Bacteroidia; order Sphingobacteriales; family Sphingobacteriaceae; genus Mucilaginibacter. The sequence continues at coordinate 771 of JANYAB010000081.1, read as the reverse complement.
GCTTTCTCCAAAGTTTGGGGATCGGTGCTGGTTTTAACCACTTGCGCCAGTTTGTTCACATCAAAACCGGCGGGTGCATTGTTGTTTTCGATGGTTACACTATTTTGCTGCGGCGGGTTTTGTGAGCAACCGGCTGTAAGTAATATAACCGAGACGAGTGTTATTAAGATTGATTTCATGGCGTTTTTCTAAACAAAATTATGAATTTTTAACTGTTGCAGACCTTTATTAATTATTTGCGTTGCGAAGTCCGCCAGGTTTTTTTATTTGTAAATTTAGACAAAGGATGGGGATGTATGTTACAAAAACCATTAAATATGGGTTATCTCTGCTATAAAGTTCATTTGCAAGTGAAATCATTATCCCGAAATGTTAAAAAATGTAAAATAATTTGCATTATTACGAAACATTCGTAGATTTACGAAATAATCGTAATAACCATGGAGAAATTAACTAAACAAGAGGAAGAAGCCATGCAGGCAGTATGGCAATACGGACCTGGTTTTATCAAAGACTTCCTTGATCTGCTTGCAGAACCACAGCCACCATACACCACCCTGGCCTCAACCATCAAGAACCTGGAGCGTAAAGGTTTTCTGACCGGGGAGAAAATTGGCAACACTTATCGTTATACGCCAACGATACAGGAAGAAGAATATAAAAAACGCTTCATGAATGGTTTTGTAAGCGATTACTTCGAAAACTCTTACAAAGACCTGGTTACCTTTTTTGCTAACGAGAAAAAGATTAGCGCCGCCGACCTGAAGGAGA
>JANYAB010000060.1 GCA_025355225.1 Bacteroidota bacterium | reverse complement strand
ATCATCTACCTGTACACGCAAACTCCATCAAGGACCTATGACCTGCACGCGTTTTATGACCTGAACCTGGATGCCCATCACCAAAGCTGGGTGTTTTGGGCCTTTTTCCTGGCCTTTGCCATTAAAATGCCGCTGTTCCCTTTTCATACGTGGCAGCCGGATACATATACCGAAGCACCATCGGCCGGAACAATGATGTTGTCTGGTATAATGCTTAAAATGGGTATATATGGGGTTATCCGCTGGTTAATACCAATTGCCCCCCTTGGTGTAAAACAGTGGGGCCTAATGGCGCTGATTTTATCTGTTACAGGTATCGTATACGCCTCCATTATAGCCTTTAAACAAAAAGATGGTAAGCGTTTAATAGCCTATTCGTCTATTGCGCACGTTGGCTTAATAGCGGCTGCTTTATTCACGTTCACCCGCTGGGATGGTTATTACGTTTGGACCACACAGGCTTTGCAGGGTGCTTTAATACAAATGTTAAATCATGGTATTAACATTGTTGGCTTATTCTTTATATGGGATATCATCAGCACACGCATGAACACACGCGACATAAGTCTGTTGGGTGGTATTGCCAAATCAGCGCCTAAATTTGCGGTGGCATTTTTAATCATCGTTTTAGGTACAGTTGCTTTACCGCTAACAAATGGGTTTGTCGGCGAGTTTTTATTACTTAACAGCATTTTTCAATATAACATATGGTTCGCTGCGATAGCAGGTTTAACCATGATCTTTGGTGCGGTTTACATGCTGAGAATGTATAAAAGCGTAATGCACGGCGAAACAAATGCGCTAACCGTTACCTTTACAGATATCAGTGGCTCAGAACAGATCGTACTTGCAATAATTTGTATTTTGATAATTGTTATTGGGATTTATCCGCAACCAATTTTGCATCTGTCAGAAGCAGCGGTGGATAACCTGGTTAAGTCTGTGTTTGAAAAAATAACGCCGATAAAACAGTAACTTTTAAATTCTAAACTCTAAATTCTAAATTCTAATAGATGGATGCAGGAAATGGAGGTGTTGAAAAATTTGATCTTGAGGATAGGACATTTGATTTTGCCAATAATTGTAAGGAGTTTTTAAAGAGAGTAGATAAATCGATACATAACATTGAATATTATAAACAACTTATACGTTCATCAGGCTCTGTCGCTGCAAATTTTATAGAGGCAAATGAAAGTTTTAGTCGTAACGATTTTTCACATAGAATAAAGATTCGCAGAAAAGAAGCAAAAGAAAGCCGTTTGTGGCTTGGGCTTATAGATATAAACGGACAATTGGAAGCTCAAAGAACTTCATTAATACAAGAAGCTACAGAACTGATGAAAATTTTTGGAGCTATACTTGAAAAAACAAAAATTAATTAACAGCTGAATAGATTTTAGTTTTTAAAGTTTAGAATTTAGTTTTTAGTGTTTAGAAATTAGGTTTTAGAATTTAGAGTTTAGGATTTAAAGCTTAGAATTTAAAAAAGAATGAATACCTTAATTATATTATCCATTTTACCTATACTGGTTTTGTATTTAGGTTTATATAAAGCCAAAAATGCATTGCTGCCGGTTACCGTTATTGGATTATTGATCGCATTAGGTTTGGCGGTGGCGCAATGGACACCTCATGACGAGGCGAAACCTATTTATCATGGTATGATGTTGTTTGATAATTTCGCGGTAGCGTTTTCAGCGATAACCATCATTTCCACCATACTGATCCTGCTGCTGTCGAAGGAGTATTTTGAAAAGATAAGCACCCACGTAGCCGAGTATTACGCTATTATTTTATTCTCGCTGGCTGGCATCATAGTGATGGTTTCCTATTATAATTTAACGATGCTCTTTGTCGGCATCGAGATCATGTCAGTAAGTCTTTATATCCTCGCAGGTATCAAAAAGAATGATTTCGCATCTAATGAGGCATCATTAAAATATTTCCTGATGGGCGCATTCTCTACCGGCTTTTTATTGTTTGGCATAGCCTTAATCTATGGGGCATCTGGTTCATTCAGCCTCGAAACTATCCGCCTTTGGGTGGTCACTCATCCAAAAGGGATCGACCCATTATTCTACACAGGTATTTTGCTGATCATTGTTGGCCTATGTTTTAAAGTAGGCGCGGCACCCTTCCATTTCTGGACACCTGATGTTTACGAGGGTTCACCCACGCTAATTACCGCCTTTATGGCAACAGTAGCCAAGACAGCGGCATTTGCAGCTTTCCTTCGTCTTTTTGCCGAATGCTTTGCTCCATTGGCTGATTTCTGGATGCCTGCGCTGCTTATCATTACCATTGTTACCCTGTTCATCGGCAATATAACAGCCCTTTATCAGCAAAGCTTTAAGCGTATGCTCGGGTTTTCAAGCATTTCACATGCCGGGTATTTGCTTTTTGCCATTGTGGCATTAGGAGCAGGTTCAGCCAATTCAGTTTTCGTTTACTCAACCGCATATTCTATCGCCTCTATAATAGCGTTTGGCGCTTTGATCCTCGTTCAGCAGCAAACGGACAGTGATAATTTCGACGCATTCAATGGGTTGGCAAAAAAGAATCCTTTCCTTGCTTTTGTATTAACAGTTTCCATGCTGTCGTTGGCGGGCATACCGCTCACTGCCGGCTTTATAGGTAAATTTTTCATGTTCTCGGGCGCTTTGTCACAATACCATACCACGCTTGTAATCCTCGCAGTAGTTAACGCCATTATTAGCATTTTTTACTATTTCAGGGTAATTATTGCTATGTATTTCCGCAGCAGCGAACGTGAAGAAGTAGTGGTGCCTGGTTACTTTAATTTTGTTTTGGGCCTGGCAGCTTTGATCACTATTGTAGTCGGCGTTTACCCGGGATTTATATCAAACCTTATTTAATCCGTAAGCATAGTACTATTAATTAATTTTATATTAGTAGTTTTACGGATATAGTGAATGGAAAAATTCTGGGAACATCTTCAAAATTTAACAGACGCTCATTCCATTATAGCGAAAGGTGGCTTTTATCTATTGCTTGTTGTAGTTTTTGCCGAAACGGGGCTTTTTTTCGGCTTCTTTTTGCCGGGCGATTATCTGTTGGTTTTAGCAGGGCTTTTATGCGCAATGGGTAAAGTTGAGGTATCCATTTACACACTTGTCGTTTCATTGATCATTGCAGGGGTTTTAGGTAACTATATGGGGTACTGGTTTGGCTATCGTACCGGACCGGTTTTATTTAAACGTAACGAATCAATCTTCTTTAAAAAACGTTATGTCACCATGGCCGAGAGCTTTTATGCTAAATATGGAGGCATGGCGTTGGTTTTAGGCAGATTTTTCCCTATAATCAGAACTTTTGCTCCTATCTTTGCAGGTGTGGTTAAGGTTAATTTTAAAAAATTCACCATTTACAACTTATTAGGTTGTATAACCTGGGTAAGCACTTTAACTTTATCAGGATTTTTTTTAGGACGAAAATACCCTGAAGAAATTAAAGATTACCTTAAGTATGTTGTATTAGGATTAATTGCAATTACAACAATCCCGTTCATTGTGGCTTACGTTAAAGGGAAGCTGCATAAAACAGAAGCGGGAAAATAAAATTTATAAATATATTAATAATGAGCACACAACATCCCTGGCACCAGGTTTCTCCTGGCGATAACATACCCGAAATAGTTCACGCTATCATTGAAATCCCCAAGGGTTCAAAGGCTAAATATGAAATTGATAAGGAATCCGGGCTGCTGAAGCTGGACCGTGTTCTTTTTTCATCGGTAATGTATCCGGCCAATTATGGTTTTATTCCGCAAACTTATTGCGACGATCATGATCCCCTGGATATATTGGTATTGTGTTCTGTTGATGTGTTCCCGATGTCGATCATTGAGGCCAAGGTAATAGGTGTAATGCACATGGTGGATAATGGCGAACAGGATGATAAGATCATTGCAGTAGCAAAAAACGATATGTCTGTAAATTACATCGACGATTTAAATGAATTACCGCCACACGCCATGAAAGAGATTGTCCGTTTTTTCCAGGACTATAAGCAACTGGAAGGTAAAAACGTGACTATCGAGCACCTGTTAGGTAAACGTTACGCGCATAAAGTTATCACCGAGAGTATGGAATTATATGATTCCACCTTCCCCATGCACCAATAAATTAATTGATGGTCCCGGACTTAGAAATTAACGGTTATTACATTGCCCTTACAGGGTTCCTGGTATTATTAAATGGTTTTTTTGTAGCTGCCGAGTTTGCCATGGTTAGGGTAAGGGTTTCGCAGATAGAAATCAAAGCCAAAGCCGGCAGCAGTACTGCAAAAATTGCCAAGAGCATAATGGCCAACCTGGATAGCTACCTTGCAGCGACGCAATTAGGCATTACTATAGCATCGCTTGGGTTGGGATGGGCAGGACAATTGGTCGTAACCAAACTAATGCTGAACCTATTTTTAATGTTCGGAGTTGTTATTACTTCGCACTTTATTATTACCACCAGCCAGGTGGTAGCATTTGTGTGCATTACTATGTTACACATTGTATTTGGCGAGCTGGCTCCAAAATCATTAGCGATACAAAGATCAGTGCGTACCGTAATGGCCATTTCTGTACCTCTTCGATTTTTCTTTGTAGTTTGCAGGCCCTTTATTTGGATTTTAAATGGCTTTGCCAACCTGGTTTTAAAACTTTTGGGCATTAATACAGTTCCCGGAAGCGAGGCACATCACAGTTCAGAAGAATTGCAGTATTTATTGGAACAAGGTAAAGAAACCGGGGCGCTTGATTCAACAGAGCACGAGCTCATCCAAAATGTTTTTGATTTTAACGAGCGTGTAGTTAAAAATATAATGGTGCCCCGAACCAAGATTTCCGGCGTCGATATAGATACCGATCCTGATACCTTGCTTGAAATTCTGATAACAGAAGGTTATTCGAGGATACCTGTATATGAGGATACCATTGATAAAATTATAGGAATTGTTCATGCTAAAGATATTTTGCCTTTGCTGGTCCATAAAACGCCGATCGAATTAAGGAATATTATCCGGAAACCCTATTTCATTCCTGAGACAAAAAAAATAAACGACCTGATGGCCGAGCTGCAGCAAAAGCGGATACAAATAGCTATAGTGTTGGATGAATTTGGAGGTACGGCAGGTATGGTGACATTGGAGGATATTGTTGAAGAACTGGTGGGCGAGATACAGGATGAGTATGATGAAGAAAAACCGATTGTTGAGAAGGTCAACGAAACTGAGTTTATTGTAAATGCCCTGGCGCCGATATATGATGTTAACAGCCACCTACCCCACGATCTGCCCGAAGACGGCGATTATGATACGGTATCGGGCTGGCTGGGCCATATTTTTGGCAAAATACCCGACGTAGGTGAACAAAAGGAATCGAGTGGATATAATATTACGGTATTAAAAAAATCTGACCAGAATATTGAATCCGTTAAACTTGAATTACTACTGAACGAGGAAGACACCGTAGACATGCATTAACACCTCTCCCGGCAATGCAACTCTTTTATACACCAGATATCGATGCATCATCCCCGACCTACTATCTAAACGAGGAGGAAAGCAGGCATTGCTCAAAGGTATTGCGTTTGCAGGCTGGCGAGCAGATACAGCTGATTGACGGCAAGGGTAATTTTTTTACGGCGTCTATAGTTGATGCGCATTCCAAAAGAACACAATTACAGATCATCTCTGTGCAAAAGGAGTTCAGCAAAAGAAATCATTACCTCCATATAGCTGTTGCTCCTACCAAAAATATCGAGCGCCTCGAGTGGTTTTTAGAAAAAGCGACGGAAATTGGCATCGATGAGATATCATTAATATTGTGCCAGCGATCTGAACGTAAAGAGGCCAAAGTTGAACGGCTGAATAAGATCATCACGGCGGCTATAAAGCAATCCATCAAAGCATATCATCCTGTTTTAAATGAAGTAACGGTCTTAAATAAGCTGTTGGCGGCTCCGTTTGAAGGCCAAAAATTTATTGCTCACTGCGAATTGGGCGATAAAGAGGCCATTAAAAATATACTAAAACCATCAGGCAGGTGTTTAATATTAATCGGGCCCGAAGGCGATTTTGCACCAAAAGAAATAGCCGACGCTTTAAATAATGATTTTAAAGCCATAACTTTAGGAGAAAGCCGTTTAAGAACAGAAACCGCCGCTTTGGAAGCCTGTTTTGAAGTGAATTTTTTAAATCGCGTATGAAAATATTCAAATATTTAGCTGTGCTTGCACTATTTTGTTTGAGCAGTTTTAACGGCCCAACTTATAAAATGGCCAAGCTTAAATATAACGGAGGCGGCGACTGGTATGGCGACAGGACTGCTTTGCCCAATCTGATTAAATTTTGCAACGAAAACCTGAAAACGAATTTCCAGCCTGAAGATGAAGTGGTTGAAGCCGGAAGTGCCGAGATATTTAATTACCCTTTTATTTTTATGACCGGGCATGGCAATGTTATCTTTTCAGACCAGGAAGCCAGTAATTTACGTAAATATTTAACAGGCGGCGGCTTTTTGCATATCGACGATAACTACGGGCTCGACAAATTTATCAGGCCTCAAATGAAAAAGGTTTTTCCTGAGCTTGATTTTGTGGAATTACCCCTCAACTACCCTATCTACCACCAAAAATTCGATTTCCCCAATGGTCTTCCTAAAGTACATGAACACGACGGCAAGCGCGCCCAAGGTTTTGGATTGATCTATAAGGGCCGCCTGGTTTGTTTTTATGACTATGAGTGCGATTTGGGCAACGGCTGGGAGGATTATGGCACCTACGCCGGCGATACGCAGGAAACGCGTATAAAAGCGTTAAAAATGGGCGCGAATTTGGTGCAATATGTATTAACGCAGTAGTTGAAATTCTAAAGCCTAAATTCTAAAACCTAAAATCTAAAACCTAAAATCTAAATTCTAATCTATCTTTTCATTTTATCTCATGTCTCAAATCTAACAACTCACACCTAAAGAATGTACCAGCTAAAAGTAAGTGACCGTCCGGAAAGTTTTCGGGAATTTAAGATTGAAAAAAGCAACGATGAGCTATTAATTAATGGCAAGAAAGTAGATGCGGATATTCAGCAGCTAAATGAATCAACTTATCACGTTATTAATGATCTGCAATCCTATAATGCTGAAGTAGTCAGCTTTGATCCCATTGCCAAGACAGCCGAAATAAAAGTAAATGGTGCTGTTTATACAGTTGCGGCAAAGGACCAATACGACATTCTCCTTGACCAACTGGGCCTGAATAGTTTGAACAGCGCAAAAATAAAAGAATTAAAAGCACCGATGCCAGGGTTAGTGCTTAAGTTGTTTGTAAGTGAGGGCAGCGAAGTAAAAAAGGGCGACAATCTTTTTATACTGGAGGCCATGAAAATGGAAAATATCATTAAATCGCCGGCAGACCTTATCGTTAAAACGGCTAAAATAAAGCCAGGCGATAAAGTAGAAAAGGGGCAAGTGTTGTTACAATTCAGCTAAAATCTCTCGATCCTTCGTGATTAATTTACCACAGAGAATTCACAAAGAAAGGCGCTAAGTAACACAGAGATTTAGTGATCAAATGCCGTTGTTTTTTTCAGCGAAATCATTTAATCAAAAAAATCAGCGGTCAGGTTTTCTTTCTTTTTATCTCCGAATAAACCACGCAGCCTAAAGCAAGCACAAGCAAGATTGATCCTGCCAGCGAAATTTTTTCGCCGGTATAATAAGATACCGGGTGGAAAATAAATTCTACTTTATGATTACCTACCGGCAATTGCGCTGCACGCAAAATATAATCGGCACGGAAATAAGGCTGTTCTTTGCCGTCAACATACATTTTCCAACCTTTATCATAGTAAATTTCAGAAAATACCGCAACAGATGAAGTGGTACTTCCGCTTTGATAAATCATATCGTCTGGCGAATAATGAACAAGCGTAATAGTTCCGTTGGGATCAAAATTAATTGATTTTTCGTCGACCAAGTTTTTGAACCGTTGATCAACAACAGCCTCATCCTTCGGTGAAAAAGCAGTAATGGCCTGCATTTCCTGGTCAGCATCCTTTACAAGTTGTATTTTTTTAACGAACCAGGCATGTCCACAGGCGGTCGGATTCCGCTGCATGCTCAAATTCTGTGATTTTGGATCCTGAGTAATAATATATTTAGTATTCAGCATATCCAGTACATCCTGATTGATGCTTTTTGAGAACTGGTTATCAAGAATCTCCTCAAATCGTTTTAATCTCGCAGCCGAATAACCACCAATGGATTTATGGAAAAAAGGCGTGGTCAAATCATACCTCGGGGTCTGCGTCATATCAAATACCCTATAGTCAGGATCAGGGTCCCGCTGGATAAACTGATCCACCTCGCGCGGCTTGGGTTGTGTATTATCTTGTTTCTCCGCAAAGTTTTCATCTCTCAGATAGCGACGATCTATCTGCCACAGATCTCCTAAAATGACAATCAGGAAGGCAACAGATAGTACCGTTGCATTGATCTTTTGTTTAATGAATGCCCATAAAAGGCCAAACGCAACTACAATGAAAATAAGTGAGCGAATAGCATCAGCCTGTTCCAGGCTTGTCCTATCCTTAATCAGCGCGCTGCCTACACTATTAGCCGTCCCGCTGTCGCCTTTTAGCGCCTGCGTTAGTGTAGCAATACCACTTGCCTGGTCCTGAGGCCTGAAACTCAATAGAATACTGGGTGCTATAATCAGTAGTGCAGTAAGTCCGCCCGTTATATAAAATGCAATTTTTAGTTTTTTAAATATCACTGTTTTATCTGATGCCGCGATAACTTCCCTGACAGCGAGCAAAGCCAGTATTGGGAAACATAAACCGGTTACTGCAAGTATCGATTCAACCGCCCTAAACTTATTGTAAAGCGGGAAGTATTTGAAGAAGATATCCGAAACATATGGCCAGTCGCCGCCAAAGGACAGCAGCATTGTTAATACAACTGTTGCTAACAGCCACCATTTGACGCGGCTTTTTACAACCAGCAAGCCAAAGATGAAAAGGAAGCAGATCACTGCTCCAAAATAGAACGGGCCATAAGTGGATGGCCGTTTATAGCCCCAATACAATGAAAGACCGGGGATGCCCGAGATTTGTTGTGCGGCGCCCACGGCTTGCTCTTCGGATGCCCGTTTAGAAGTAAACACTTTTACAGTTTCCGAATTCCGATCGAACGACTCTGTCCCCGAGCCACCACCTGAGGCATTTGGCACTAAAAAGGTAAAGCATTCCAAAACCCCCTGGCTATATTGATAAGCATAACCTTTCTCCAGGCCATTACTAGGCTCGGTAGTATGTTGCGTCAAATTCGATTGCCCGCGGATAGTTTCTTTACCATATTCATAGGTGCTCCACAGCAGCGAAGCATTTACTGCAAGGGCAAGCAATGTAGCAGCACCCAGGTACGCCATTGATTTTAAAAAAGCCGCTGTTGTTTTATTTTTAATGGCATGATACAGCTCAATACCTATCAATATAAATATTGCGAA
>JANYAB010000527.1 GCA_025355225.1 Bacteroidota bacterium | reverse complement strand
GCAAACCCGAGGAATTGGCTGCGCTGGTTGCTTTCCTGGCATCAGAACAAGCAGCTTACATCACCGGCACCACTATCCAGATAGATGGCGGTGCAAACAGGGGCATCTATTAATTATTAGCTGCTTTTCCCTGTTTCGACTGTCTTAAATAGTTAACAATCGAAATTATACCGCCAATAAACAGGGGGAAAGAAAAACCCAGAAAAAAACTACTCCATTTTTCGACGACGGTATTTTTTGCAAAGACGCTCACTATAACGAGACAAATCCCCAATACGACGAAAACCAGGGCCCGCATTAAATTATTTTTCATGGTATAAATATATTGATTTGCTTGTATTGGATAAAAACTTAATAGGTGCGAATCATATTGTCGCATTTCACCAAGCATTCCTACGGAACGCAAACGCCTAATTTGATTTTTTCTACCTACTAAACGTTCTTACAGAACGTATTTTTATATTGGTAAAATGTTCCGTCGGAACATTTGGTTGGTAGAAGATATACAAAATCCATTTATACCGCTTTGTAGAAAACAAAATAAAACCCATTTCGCCCTCCGTAGGTGGGCAACCTTCGCTAATTAACGGGTAACCCATCCTCAAAGCCTGCTTCCTTCTCTCCCCTACTTTGCCCTATATCCAGGTTCCATGCCGATGTTAAAAAATAAGGCATAATGTCCCCAGCATCCTTGTTGGCATAGCTGCAACGGATCACCCTGCTTTCGCCGGGCGCTAACTCGAGGTAATTATCGCTGAATATAACCGGCAAAATATCATCCCCATTTTTTCCCTTTAATGCTCGCAGGTGAACCTGGAACGCCACTGTTTTACCGGTGTTGGTAATAGTCACCGCGTGGTAAGTGCTGTCTGCGCCCTTGTCTGTATAGTAGGACATTTTCAATGTTGTTTTAGCAATATTTTGCAAAGGGGTGTAGGCGGTATAAGCGGTTTCAGGCGTCATATACCATTTTGATTTCTTCCAGTTTAACACATCTGGTTTTTTTGACAGCCAATACCAATTGATGCTTTTTGCGATTCCCTTTGCATCTTTCAACTCCAAACGAAGGAAATAAGCGGCAGATAATCCTTCCACTGCCGGCAAGGAAAAGCATTTTTGAATTCCGTCAGCATCCACCTCAGTTGTAACGGTTTTGGTATACTTCAAACTACCGTCAACGTTATAAATCGCGGCCTCAGCTTTCAAACCACTGAATTTTTGAAGCAATGAATTGGTAACATCCACTTCATTTGATCCATAAGAATACATAATGTGCAAGGGCTCCATTGATTTCTTCATCCCAAAATAAGTACCCGCGGGATACAGGTAATAATCGTAGGTATGCCAGATCAAGCCCGGCCAGGGGTTACTGCCCATCCATTGAACCACACCCGTGGCCGTATGGTATTTTCGTAACCCGTAGGCTTCCATCATCGCCCTGTGAGCTTCGTAATTTTGGGCCTGTGCTTTGGCAACATAATTTTTAATAGTGGCAGTCTGTCCATATCTTGCATTCAAAGCCTCATCGAAAACTTTGGTGGTACCAAAATTACCGGTACCGCAGTGGTACAGCCAGCTTGGGGAAGTGTACCACAATGAATCCTTTGGTATAAATTTGATTAGGCTTTCATAAGGGGGTATTGAAGGGCCGGGCGATATTTCGGTAGCGAAACTCCACATACCTCCGTATTTGCTCATAGTATCAGTTTCCCAATAAATGGGAGGTACCCATTCGTACGGCCCCGCCATTTTTACACCGCTATACCCTGAAACTTTCGATACGCTTTCATTGGCAGTCGAAATAAGGGGATTGGGCCATTTTAAAGCGCTTTCGATCTTTAAATAATCCCGTTCAACTGAAGTATCGCGCGGCGGCATATCGCTGCCGTTGAGCCAAACCATCAGGCTCGGTTTGTTGCGCAGCCAATACATCACACTGCTGTCAGAAGCCATGGCTACCTCCCTTTTTGCTGCATCCCAATTCTCGGGGTATTGCCAGGCACCGCAGCACATCCAGCCGGTCATCACCAGCATGCCATATTTGTCACACAAGGCATACAAATTATCATCCTCCATTTTACCTTCCGAGCGCACGATGTTCATATTCATATCGCGGTACAACCTGATCTCCTGCTCTTGTCTTTCAGTCGAGCGTCGTTGGAATATATCCGGCGACCAGGCCGCACCCCGCAGCATAATGGGCTTG
>JANYAB010000051.1 GCA_025355225.1 Bacteroidota bacterium | reverse complement strand
CTTTTCGGTTTTGGCTATGCGTTTGGCATTTACCCAAACACGGTGAATATGCCACCAATCGTGCCCGCCCTCGGCATTCTCCAAAGTTTTGCGGACGAAAGTTTGAGTTTTGTCAATGATTATTTCATGTTGCATATTTTTGCTGAAATTAGAATTAAGAGTCAGGAAAATAAGATAATATAAAATCGTAACGATGCTTTTATATTAACTCTTGATTCTTGCCACTTGACTCCTGACTCATTCCTCACCAATATCATAGTTTACTACTACGGTCGGTAATAGCGTGACCATATACAGTGGAACCTGGTTAAGTAACAGAATTGGCTTGCGTTTAATATAGAAATTGTAATAGGCTTTTTGTATCGAAGCGATACCGGTTGCCGGGGATTTAAAACCAATTGAAAATGGAATGATAAAATCATGTGATTTTTCGTGTTCCGGAATGATCCATTTATGGTTCGATTTTTTCAGGGCCTCTATTGCTGGAGGAGCTAAAATTGCATCGTCCGCATAATAAATCACCAGGTTTTTGACAACACCTTTATCATCGGCGGTGAATTTGAAAACGACTGTTCCCGCGGCTCTTGCTTTTATAATTTGAGGCGAAACAGTAATGCTATCTTTAAAAAACTGGGTCATTACCTGACTGCCCCCCTGGAAAGGGAATGTTTGTTCCTGTTGGGCCATGCAATAGACGGAGAAAAACAGGGCTATTGTTATTAAAAGAATTCTTTTCATTAGTTCCTTAATAATGAATATTGAATTCCAATGAAAAATATCGCCGTTGACAATTGGTTACTTCGACATTCATTATTCAATATTCAGTGTTCTATATTACTATATATTTCCTTTGGTTCCCTTTTGCTGCCTTCGTACAATTCGTATTCCAATAAGCGGCAATCCAGCTTTCCATTATAAAATTCAATTTTACGATTGGCGCGCAAACCTATCTTTTTGGCCAGGTCTGGGTTACCGGTAAATATATAACCGCGGTAGCCCCGGCATTTTGTCTTCATAAAATCGCCTATACGCTTATAGGTAGCTTCCAGTTTGTTGTGCACGCCCATACGCTCTCCATATTCCGGGTTAAACATAATGATACCCGGTTCCTCGGGTACAACGGTGTCTGCAAAATCACAAACGCTAAAATCTATTAAATGTTCTACCCCGGCAGTCTTCGCATTTTTCTGAGCAATGTCCACCGCGTCTTCTGAGAGGTCTGTGGCTATGATCTTGAAACTGGGTTGTTTTTTTGCCTTATCTTTTAGCTTTCGGCGTTCAACAAAAAACACCTCTTCCTCATAGCCCATCAAATGCATAAAGCCATAATTCATCCTGAACAGGCCCGGGCACTTATCGGTGGCCAGCAGTGCCGCTTCAATAGCAAGGGTCCCCGAACCGCACATCGGATTGATAAAAGTGCTGTTTTTATCCCAGTGGGTAGCCATTATAGTTGCGGCTGCCAGTGCTTCCAGCATAGGTGCTTTACCGGGTATCTTTCTATAACTGTGTTTGGCTAACGTTTCGCCCGAGGTATCTAAAAATATCTCCGCCTGATCATCCTGCCAATATAAGTGGACAACCGCTTTATTTTGATCGGATCCTGAATTGGGCCTGATACCTTTTTTTGCCTTTATCCTGTCCACAATAGCATCTTTCACTTTTACGTTAGCGTAAAGAGGAGTCAGGATATGCTCATTGTTAACATTCGATGTGACCGAAAAGTAGCCTGCAAAATCGATCAGGTTTTCCCATTCAATTTCAACCAGGTTTTCGTACAACTGTTGCGGGTCAGCAGCGGTAAAGCTTTTTATAAGATAGAGCACCTGGCTGGCGCAGCGCAGGTTAAGGTTTAACGCTATACTATCGTTGACAGTACCCTTGAGTTCAATCCCGGTTTGAAAAACGCGGACAGGTGTAAAACCCAGTTCTTCAACCTCGTGCTGCAGGTATATGGATAACCTTTTATTGCAGGTAATGATTATTTTACTTTCAGTGTGGAAAAC
>JANYAB010000039.1 GCA_025355225.1 Bacteroidota bacterium | reverse complement strand
TTTGTGTATCTTTGTGCCCTCGAAATTTGCCCTATTTTAATTTTGATCAAGGCGCTCAACATATAATAGTAGGAGTTAGGTTATATACAATTTACATTTTGGAAGAAAGAAAGAAAAAGGTTAAAAGTATACTGGTTACCTTACCAAAACCTGAGAATGACAAAAACCCGTATGCAGAACTGGCGAAGAAATATAATCTGAAGATTGATTTCCGGTCGTTTATTCATGTTGAAGGGGTGCCTGCCAAAGATTTTCGAAAAGATAAAATCAATCTTCCTGATTTTACAGCAGTCATTTTTACAAGTCGTAATTCTGCCGATCATTTTTTCCGCATTTGTGAAGAAATGCGATTTGAAGTGCCCGTTGAGATGAAATATTTTTGTTTGTCAGAAACGATAGCTCTTTATCTGCAGAAATACATTCAGTACCGCAAAAGAAAAATATTTTTTGGCAAACAAACTGCTGCTGACCTTGCCGAAATACTAAAGAAACATTCGGGAGAGAAATTTCTTTACCCATGCTCGGATGTCGCTGCCGAAGAAACACAAAAGTTTTTGCTTGATAATGGCTATAATTTTACGCCTGCGGTATTGTTTCGCACGGTTTGCAGCGACCTTTCAGACCTGGCCGAGGTGTTTTACGATGTAATTGCTTTCTTTAGCCCCTCAAGTATCCAATCCCTTTATAAGAACTTTCCTGAGTTTAAGCAAAATAACACACGTATTGCTGCTTTTGGGGCCACTACCCATAAGGCTGTTCTGGATGCAGGCTTAATTTTAGATATACCTGCCCCAACGCCGGGTTCCCCCTCAATGACTATGGCGGTAGAACAGTATGTTAAGACGGTAAATAAATAAGTTAAGGCAATTTTATAAAACCTCACTGCAACTTTTTAGACGTGCAAATCGTATAATATCCCATATTCTGAATGCCGGCGCGGTAACTCGTTAAGGTGTAGCTTAATAATATTATTATAACAATAAACTATTAATTTATACTTTTGTTAGTAATAGCGGCTGTGGTTTACATATAAAAAAACATTTTTATGTTTTGATTAATCTAATTTGATATATTAGAGGGTCTCATTGCGTTATATTCATATAACTGAATTTTGATTTTAAAAATGAAGCAGATATACTTTTTAATAGTGGTTTTAGTCGCCGGCATATTTAGTGGCTGTGGCAAAGGTGGCGACAGGGGCGAACTTACCGGCGTGCCGCAAAGGTCGTTCAGGGCGGAGGTTCCATACGGAATGGTATATATACCTGCAGGCTCGTTCATGATGGGTCAAACAGACCAGGATGTAACATTTGCGCAAATCGCGCAAACCAAACAGGTTACTGTTCCTGCATTTTTTATGGACGAGACCGAAGTGTCAAATTCCAAATACAGGCAGTTTGTAAACTGGGTACGTGATTCAATCGCGATCACTAATTATTTGCACGACGATAAATACTACATCAAACCTAAAGGGGCCACTGCCAATACCAATGGTAAAAAATATATAAACTGGACTTATGTAAAACATTACCCAATCACTTTTAACGGCGGCAAAAAAGGGACCGCGGCAAATGCAGCAAAATTGCAGGGGATGTACTACCAGGGCGATGACCGGATCTTTGACCGTAACGAGCTGGATGTACGTTTACTAAAATACAATTATTCTATGGTGGTTCTGCGTGATGCGGCTGACTATAAAAATGATAAAACAAAAAGGCGCTCTGATTTCATCCTGCGCGACACCGTACCTGTTTATCCCGATACGTTGTGTTGGTTAAGCGATTTTTCATACGCTGCCAACGAGCCAATGGTTGAAGGTTATTTTTCGCATCCCGCATACCGTAACTACCCCGTTGTTGGGGTAACCTGGCGCCAGGCAAGGGCATTTAATATGTGGCGCACACGCTACAACGAAAACTATAAAGATTCGCGCGCTTTACCGCATCGTGCTCCTTATAATCTACCTACCGAGACTGAGTTTGAATATGCATCGAGAGGTGGTAGGATAGGTACCGATTATCCATGGGGCGGCCCTTATATAAAGAATGCTAAAGGATGCCTGCTGGCTAACTTTAAGCCTGGCAGAGGTAACTATACTGATGACGGCGGCGCATATACGGTAAATGTCCGTTCCTATTTCCCCAATGATTATGGATTGTATAACATGGCAGGTAATGTGGCCGAGTGGACACAATCAGCTTTTGACGAATCTGCATCTACTTTCGTTCATGACCTGGCGCCAACATTTAACTATGAGGCGAAACCGAGTGACCCGCCGGTACTGAAGCGCAAAGTTGTAAGAGGCGGTTCATGGAAAGACGTTGGCTATTTTCTTCAAAATTCTACCCGTACTTATGAATACCAGGATACTGCAAAATCATATATTGGTTTCCGTTGCGTAACCCATTATCTGGGCCGCGATATCAAGGACAAACACTAAACTTATATTTTTAAATCACCTAATTAAATTCTAACTATTTATTAAATTATTATGGCAGGGAAGAAAAAACCTTACGGCATTACCAATATCGTATCCTGGGGAGCAACCGTTGTAATCATTGGCTTGATGTTTAAGATACTGCACTGGCCAGGAGCAACCTATTTTATTACAATGGGATTAAGTGTGGAGGCAATACTATTCGGTTTATTAGGTTTTCAAAGAGAAAATATTGAAGAACATATTGATTGGACGCGTGTATATCCTGAGCTAAGTGAAGATTTCCAGGGAGAATTGCCAAAATCATCCCAATTGGGCGGTGGTGGTGGTGTTTCGAGCACCGCGGCTTTAGATAAAATGTTGGCAGATGCTAAGATTGGCCCTGAACTGATCACCAGCCTTGGTGATGGTTTAAGAACTTTTGGTGATAAGGTGAGCACGATATCAAGTGTAGCTGATGCTGGCCTTGCCACTACTGAATTTAGTGCAAAAGTTAAAACAGCGGGTGCAAGTTATGACAAATTAAGCAGCGCCTTTGAACAGGCATCAGCTAATTTGCAGGAAATGGCTAACTCAAATGTTGATTCAAAAGCTTATCACGATCAGGTGAACAACCTGGCCAAGAATCTTTCGGCCTTAAATGCAGTGTACGAACTGGAATTACAGGATTCGAGCGCTCATTTAAAATCAATGAACAAATTCTACCATAACATGGCGTCGACCATGCAAAACTTTAACGAATCGTTAGAAGATTCACAGCAGTTTAAAAATGAGGTTGCCCGTTTGGCTAAGAACCTGGGATCATTAAATTCGATATATGGCAACATGTTATCGGCAATGAGCCAGCCACGTTCTTAATAATTAATTTTATACTTACCGATTAAGATACATATAAAAAATGGCCGGAGGCAAGGAAACCCCAAGACAGCGAATGATAGGTATACTTTATCTTGTGCTTTTAGGCTTAATTGCCCTGAACGTGCCGGATAGTTTACTGGACGCATTTAGAAATATTACCGTTAGTTTGGATAAATCAAGGGGCAATGTTACAACCAGTATTGATAATACTTACACCGCCTTTGAAGCAACCAAACTGAAGGAACAACCCGAAAGAGCAAAACCTGTTTTAGCGAAAGCCAGGGAGGCTAGCAAAGTTGCCAATGAACTTAATACTTATATTGAAACTTTAAAAGCAAAATTAACTAAAGAGGGCGGTGGTTTTAATCCTGCCATCGGTGACGTTGATGCAAGGGATAACCTTGACATTTCGCCGAGGGTCATGATCAACCAAAAAAATGCGGAGGTGTTAAAAAAGAAGATCGAAGATACACGCGCGCAATTGCTCAATTTGCTTGATCCTAAAGATCGCGCAACAGTTAATTTTTCCCTCAATGCGAATGATCCTCCACCCAAAGCTGGCTTAAACCGCCATTGGGATGAGGCCTATTTTGGTGATGGTATTCCGTTGGGCGCAACTTTAACCACCTTAGCTAAAATACAAGCCGATACTAAAAATGCGGAAAGTGAAACAGTAAAAAAGATATTAGGCAAAGTTGACCAGGCGGTAGTTAACCTCGACCAGTTTTCAGCAGTCGCTGTTGCCCCTACAAGCTATGTATTGGTAGGACAACCTTATACAGCCGAAGTGTTCCTGACAGCTTCTGATTCAAAATCGACCCCCGAAATTACAGTGGATGGCTCAAAACTTCCTACTGAAAGCGGTAAAGGGAAGTACAGTGGAAGCACAGGAAGCGAAGGTATGCGTACATGGATAGGTACCATACGGGTAAAACAAACAGATGGTACAATTAAGGAATACAAAACACCCCCTCAAACTTACCAGGTTGCAAAGCCGTCCGCAGTGGTATCACCTGATAAAATGAACGTACTGTTTATCGGTGTGCCAAACCCGGTTTCCATATCTGCACCTGGTATACCTAAGGAGAAATTAAGAATAAGCGTAAGCAATGGCTCATATACCGGTAAAGATGGGAAATATGAAATTACAGTGACTTCTCCCGGTGACGCTAATATTGCTGTATCAGGTGAGCTTGCGCCCGGCAAAACAGCCGTTTTAGGTTCAACCTTATTCCGTATTAAACGGATACCTGATCCTAAGCCTCAATTTGCAGGTAAAAGCAGTGGAACTACAAGCGCTGCTAACTTAAAAGCGCAGGACAGACTGTTTGCAAAACTGGAGAACTTTTATTTTGATATTAAGTTTGACGTGGTGCGGTTTACGATGGTTATTCTTAAACCAAGGCAGGATGCTATTATAATGAACAGTACCGGCAGCGAATTAACACCTGCTATGAAATCGGCTTTAAATACGATAACTCCAGGTACAAAAATTGTATTTGGAAACATACTTGCTACTGGCCCCGGTGGGCAACGTGGATTGGATGATATTATTTTGAGTGCAAATTAAAAACGTTATGAAAAAGAGAATTTTGGTTATTGTACTTTGCTTGGCTTGCGTAACCGCTTTTGCTCAGAAAAAAAAGAAAAAGCCCGCAGCCAAACAACCTGCTAAAACGCAGGTAAGTAATAATAATGGCGCTGGCGCCAACCGTCCTTTTACGGGTGACACTACCAAAAAAACAGCGGCGGCACCATCAAAACTATTTGACAGGCCTTTGGATGGGTACTATAAAAAAGCAAATATCCTAAGTGCCAAGGTGACCCCTTATCCAAACTTAAGGGAATCGGATGTGGCATTTGCTAAACGCGTTTGGCGCGAAATTGATACGCGCGATAAAATGAACCAATACCTGGCATCGCCAAAATTGCGTTTGATCGATGTGTTAATGAATGCGGTCGCAGCCGGAGAATTAACCGCCTATGATGCCACGCCCGATCCAAAAAACGACCCCAACGGCGATGGATTTTCTAAGCCATTAAAGCCGGCGGAAGCCAAAAACAAAATGGCCGACAGTGTGATTGTTGATAAATTTGATAAAAATGGCGACAAAGTAGGCTCGTCATTAAAAGCAGGTGAGTTTAACCCGGACAGTGTGGTGAAATTCCGTATAAAGGAGGACTGGATATTTGACAGGCAGCGTTCTGTTTTTGAGCCGCGCATTGTTGGTATAGCGCCGTTAGTGAAAGTAAAAATTGGTGGCGTCGAGGGGGACTATCAACCCGCCTTCTGGATATATTTCCCTGAAGCGCGTCCGCTGTTAGCCACCAAGGAAGCAGTAAGCAGAAATAGTGATGCAACCGGTTTAAGCTTTGATGATGTGTTTATGAAAAGGATTTTTACCAGCTACATTGTTAAGGTATCTAACGATAAGGATGAACGTATTAAAGATTACGCCCAGGGCATAGATAAGCTTTACGAAGCCGAGCGGGTGAAGAAGCAATTGATGGATTGGGAATTGAATTTGTGGCAATATTAAGTTAAATCTAAAGTCTTCAGTTGAAAGTCTTAAGTCGTATCCGGCTTAGGACTTTTTAGTTTTATAGATAAAATATATCTTGATAAAGAAATAAGAGATCACCGATGTCATTTCCTAAGTGAGAGTTTGTGTTACGGTGCGGGTGAGAACCTTACAAGGCATTGAGATTTTGCTAAAAATAATCATCGTTCCGCTCATAGCCGCTGGGCTTAGTCACTTTTGGGGCGCCAAAAGTAACCAAAAGCGCTTGTCAGCAGAGATGCTTCTTTGCGCACAATGCCTTTGCGCTGCTCCAAAGGAGTCC
>JANYAB010000029.1 GCA_025355225.1 Bacteroidota bacterium | reverse complement strand
GGTGGCGATGATTTCCTGGATTCGACCTCTGTTTTTGGAGGAGTAAAAAAAACTATCCTTTCAAAAGATTTTAAAGGCGGCGAGATCGTTAATGTTTTTGGCGGTGCCGAAATAGACCTGACCCAGGCAGACATAAACGGGCGCGTTATTATAGATATTACTCAAATATTTGGCGGCACTAAAATTATTGTTCCGTCGCACTGGCAGGTAATTTCAGACCTGGCTGCTGTTTTTGCAGGCGTTGACGACAAAAGACTGAGAAAAACAGGCTCAGGCGATAATAATAAGATACTGGTACTTAAAGGGGTTTCCATTTTTGCCGGTGTTGATATTCGTAGTTATTAATTAAAATCTAATAAAAATGAATTGGTACGTAGCAAA
Organism: Bacteroidota bacterium; assembly: GCA_025355225.1. Taxonomy (GTDB): domain Bacteria; phylum Bacteroidota; class Bacteroidia; order Sphingobacteriales; family Sphingobacteriaceae; genus Mucilaginibacter. Next base: position 5,221 of record JANYAB010000029.1, on the reverse strand, counting down.
AATAGTTTTCAGGATTGTAAGCGGCGATGGTAGCCACGATGCACAATTTGACGAGCAACTGCGGCTGATAAGCGCTGATGATGACCAACAGGCATTTGAAAAAGCAAACAAAATAGGTTGCGATAACCAGGACAAATTCGTCAATAACCAGGATCAGCCTGTGCAATGGCAGTTTATTGATGTGGCTGAAATAAATCAGCTCAATGATCTTACAGACGGTACAGAATTATACTACCAGATACACGAAGCGCCCGATGCCGACTTATATGTTGCCTGGGCGCACCATAAATCGGCCCTGTTGGGCGCAAAAAGTTACCAGGGATCAAATTAAATATTTGTGGCCAATACAACACCATTAACATTTTCGAAACTGCGGATGGCATTTTTAACGGGCGGCCTGGTTTGGGCTGCCTTGATAACTTACCTCGTCCATGGTTTTGGGTTTACCTGGTATATCGCTTTAGCCGATGGCATTATCAGTTCCCTGCTTTTGGGTGCGGCCTGCTGGCTCATCAACAATAACCTGCGCTACTATACACCCGGCAAAGGCAGTTATATTAACCTGTTGATATGGACCGTGGCCTTATCACTCGCCTGCACTTTGGGCGACCGCTGGATACTGCCCTACATTAATGTAAACCCCGTTTATACCAATTTCCTCACCCAATCATTAACCATCCGTTTCTTTACCAATTTTTTGGCTACCGGCTGGATGGCGATGATCAGCATGATCTGGTATTCGCAACAGGATCAAAAGGAAAATGAGAAAAGAAAAGCCGAGGCCGAAAAACTGGCCCGTGATGCCGAATTGTATAACCTGCGCCAACAATTACAGCCGCATTTCCTGTTCAACAGCCTCAATTCTATTAACGCGTTGATTGGTTTTAAACCTGATGAGGCGCGCAAGATGATCCACCAGCTTTCTGATTTTTTACGTGGCACCTTAAAAAAGGATGACCGGCAGCTGGTTGCCCTCACTGAGGAACTGGCACATTTGCAACTGTACCTGGATATTGAGAAAGTACGCTTCGGCCATCGTTTAAAAACAGAGATCAGTTGTGATGAACGCTGTGAAAAGGCGACTTTACCACCCATGATATTACAGCCTATTGTAGAAAATGCAATTAAATTTGGGCTTTACGATACAACAGAAAGTGTTACTGTTAGTATCAGGGCCGAAATTGAAGATAACTACCTTACCCTGATGGTACAAAACCCTTACGACCCTAAAACTGCCCGCCCGCGCAAAGGAACAGGATTTGGTTTGAGCGGCGTACAACGGAGGCTCGATTTACTATTTGCCCGCACTGATTTAATTGAAACTCATGCAAATGATAATATATTTACAACAATTATTAAAATTCCACAAGTATGAAGCGTGCACTAATTATTGATGATGAACCCCTGGCCCGGTTAGTTGTACTTGAGTATTTGCAGAATTTTAAAGAGATAGAAGTTTTACAGGAATGTAACGACGGTTTTGAGGGGCTGAAAGCAATACAGCAGTATCAACCCGACCTGGTGTTCCTGGATGTGCAGATGCCAAAAATAAATGGCTTCGAAATGCTCGAACTGGTGGAGCAGCCACCATCTGTAATATTTACCACCGCATTTGACGAATATGCCATTAAGGCTTTTGAAACGCATGCCATTGATTACCTGCTGAAACCATTCAGCAAGGAGCGCTTTAACAAAGCAGTCGAGAAGTTTTTGGCCCAAACTCCGGTGCAGGCTGCTAAACAAACCGAGAATCTGCTGGATACCGCTTCGCAATCGCCAGCCCAGCATGAGCGCATTGTGGTGAAAACCGGCACCAAAGTAAAGATCATTCCTGTTGCAGATGTGGAGTATTTAGAGGCAGATGACGACTACGTAAGCGTGCACACCAAAGAAGGATCGTTCCTGAAAAACAAAACCATGAGCTTTTTTGAGCAGATGCTCGACCCTACCCAATTTGTTCGGGTGCACCGCTCCTACATCATCAAAATACAGGATATCACCCGTATAGACCCTTACGAAAAAGATGCCCACCTGGCTATCCTAAAATCAGGCGCTAAAATACCAGTTAGCAAAACTGGGTATGTGAAATTGAAGCAAGTGCTGGGGATTTAGGTTGATTTGGGAATTCCCCTCCCCCGCCGTCATTGCGAGGAACGAAGCAACCTCTGAACTTTGCCGGTCACGTGTGCAATATCTTTTCCAAGTCCCCCCACCGTCCAGCCCATACATTTGCATAAGAGAGCATCTTTCCCAATTGATTTGCTAATGTAGAGGTTGCTTCGTACCTCGCAATGACGGGTGGTAATTGTTTGTCCGTCCGTTCTGAGGGCCCAAGGGTTTTTAAACAAATCGGACAACCTTTCTATAACCTCAGTCAATATTATTTACATCCTGCAATTTAGTTGAGTTAACCAGCGTTTATAGGCAGATAATTCACCGCCTATCAACCTTTAACCCAATGCCTAAACTATTTCACACGCTATTGATCTCGCTATTGCTGATGGTCAACACCAAAACCTGGCTGCCCGACAGCAAAAGAGCAAGCGACGTACGCAACAAGGTTTGGCCGCAAATGCAAAAACAACTGAAAACCATGGGCTTCAGGGATGATCAGCCTGTTTATATCCGGGTATTTAAGGAGACCGGAATATTGGAGATTTGGGTGCTTTCGGGGAAGCAATATAAACTGTTCAATAAATATTTGATCTGCTATTATTCCGGCGGGTTGGGCACAAAGACCAGGAATGGTGATAATAAATGCCCGGAGGGATATTACACCATTAAACCCGCACAGCTAAACCCGGTAAGCAACTATCATTTAGCCATCAATATCGGTTATCCCAATGCGCTTGAACAGCAAAGGGGTTACCAGGGCAATGCCATTATGATACATGGTTATTGCGCCTCCATTGGCTGCTATGCCATGAACGATCAGCAAATAGAGGAGATATATACCATCGTTTATGAGGCACTACTGCATGGCCAGTCATCTATCGAATTAAATATCTTTCCCTTTAAAATGGATGCCGACCACATGAAAACCCATGCTGATTCACCATACCTCCCTTTCTGGAAAAACCTTAAAAGCGGGTATGACCTGTTTGAGAAGACACATGTGCCGCCGGTTGTATCGGTTAGCAATAAGAATTATGTTTTTGCAGTCGGCAATTTTAGGTAAACAATAATATAAGATCGTCATTGCGAGGAACGAAGCAACCGCTGAACTTTGCCAGTTAGGTGTGCAGTATCTTCTCAAATCCACCTATCTGCGCATCCCAACCTTTTGCAGATGAGAGCATTTTGCACAATTGATTTACTTATGTAGAGGTTGCTTCGTTCCTCGCAATGACGGTGATTAATGGGTAGACAGACGCAATGCATTGCGTCTCTACGACATTGCGTATTAAGAAAGCAGCAGCACCTTCCACGCCTCCTCTACCCTACCTTCGTCCAGTAATTGTTTAGCTTTTAAATGCAGTTGTATCTGCCGGGTTTGGCTGTCGCCGAGGGTAGCATCCAGCAGGTCTTTTATTTCGGGCGATTGGCTATAGGCCTCTGTTTCCTCGTCGGTTGGTAAGGTTTCCACATTGCCTAACTGGCCAAGGTTATTGCCTGTCAGGATTTTAGAGTTGCGGATAGCATAAGGTATGGCATCTACCCCGATACCGATATTGCGGCTTGGTTTGGCTACCTTAAACAGGTTGCCTTCGGTTACACGGCAATACCAGTCGCCGCCGAGACGTGCCACGAGGTCTATTTTTGCCTGGTCTATTTTGCCATCGGCATCTAAAATAACTTCATTGATGTGGATCAGTTTAATTTCAGCAATAATAAGGTTGCCTGCCCCTGGTCCCGTTCCCAATGCTTTAACTTCGTTAACAACACACTCCAATTGAACGGGTGATTCGGCTACACGGGGCGGTTTCACCAATTCGGAGGCGATGGGTGTAAAGCCAGCCTTTATAAATTCATTCACGCCTTTCGGATACTCCACGCTTGATAGGGAGGTTTGATGCACCATAGCATAATTGACTATATTGATCACACACTCGGGCACTTCCAGTATGTTTTCGAGCGTGTGTTTGGTGGTATTACCCCTCACCCGCCTCGATGGCGAAAACACGCACGTAGGTGGGTTACTGCTGAACAGGTTAAAAAAACTAAAAGGACTTAGGTTGATGTTACCCTCCCTATCCACCGTTGACGCAAAACAAATAGGTCGTGGTGCAATGGCGTATTGCAGGTAGGTGTGCAGTTCGGGGGTGCTAAGGTCTTTTACGTTGATAGTGAGCATTGTTGTTGAAAGGTTGGAATGTTTAAAAGTTGTAAGGTTGATTTTATCACGATCAGCGCAAAGGTCGTTAATTTAGTGAAGAATAAAATGCTCTCCTGTCCGTCGCGGGGTGTCGGTAGGTTAGGAAAGATGGGGGCAGTTTCTTTTTGCGAAGAGTATAGTTCTGTCCTGTCTGTCGCAGGGGGTAGGTAGGTTGCGACGGACGCGACAGTTGGACATTAACAATATTGATTGTTTTGTCCGTTTTGTCCATTTGTAACGGTCCAAAAAAACGAACGGACCAACAAATGCTTGACTGATCACCACCAGTTTGAAAATTTTTATCGCAAATGATTTGTATATCCAAATTAAGTTTGCTAAATTTGTTAGCATATCACAACGGTTATCCAATCAACATTTTCCTGCGCTGATTACTGCAAAGCCATCCTTTATTTATATATCAATATATAAGTAAGCGGGTAAGGGAGGAGTATTTTAAAATTTCGGTTAAAATTTAATCTGCAAGGGCGTTTTTGTCATTGCGAGGTACGAAGCAATCACGAACTATGCAGTCCTAATGATAGGTGTAGAACTTGCATAGCTGGCTGGCACAGTTCGCGATTGCCACGCTGTCGCTCGCAATGACAAGGTTTTTTGTTTGTCCAATTTGTCGTTGCGAGGTACGAAGCAATCGCGAACTATGCAGGTACAAATGACAGGTGTAGAACTTGCACAGTCGGATAGCACAGTTCGCGATTGCCACGTTGTCGCTCGCAACGACAAGGCGGTGAGTTTGTCCGTCCGTTTTTTAATATAGGGTGTAATGGAACAAAGCGGACAATCCCAATTTGTCATTGCGAGGTACGAAGCAATCGCGAACTATGCAGGTACAAATGACAGGTGTAGAACTTGTATAGTCGGATAGCACAGTTCGCGATTGCAACGCTG
>JANYAB010000804.1 GCA_025355225.1 Bacteroidota bacterium | reverse complement strand
TATTACAAGCGCCTATACCTCACTGTTTTTTAAATCTGACATCTTCCACATGGAGTTAGGAGGCCGTTATAATCACCACAGCAAGTATGGAAACAATTTTACCTATACTATTAATCCGTCGTTATTGCTGGCCGAACAGTTTAAGTTGTTTGGCACGATAGCTTCTGCTTTTAAGGCGCCTTCATTATATCAATTGTCTTCACAGTACGGGAACCCCGGATTAAAGCCTGAAACAACTACTTCCTATGAAGCAGGGTTTGATTGGGAGATCATCAAAAACACTTTGTCATTCAATACTGTATTTTATAAACGGGACACCAAAAATGTGATTTATTTCCTTACCGAGTCAGTTTCGCCATATAGCTCTTTTTATAAAAACGGGTCGATGGAAAATGACAAAGGATTTAATACTGAACTAACTTTTAAACAGGATAAAATTTCCGCATCGGTTTACGCGGCTTATGTAACCGGTAAACAAACGGATGCAAGCGGGATGCAAACAACAGGTTTAATTCGCAGGCCTAAAAATACTTACGGGGCGAATGTCGCTTACCAATTCACTAAGGATGCCCTATTTAGTTTGAATTATAAATATACCGGGAGCAGGAGCGATAATGATTTTGCAACATACCCATCAACTATTGTTGATTTAAAAGCCTATAATTTGCTCAACGCACATTTACAGGTTACAGCTAACAAGCACCTCGTGGTATTTGGCGATCTGAACAATGTATTGAATGAAAAATATGTCGACTGGTTGGGCTACAATACCCGAAGGATCAACTTTATGGCGGGTATCAAATATCAAATCAATTAACAGTATTTAATTAAATAGATAATTAGTAATTTTACTTCATAATTTTAAATATGTCACTACAAAAAATAAACCTCAGAAACAGTGTGTTGATCCTGATGATCATAGCTGCGGCAGCAACCCGTTTAATTAATGTCAATCATCTGGCGGGTTGGGCAAACTTTACACCGGTGGGGGCGATAGCCCTTTTTGGCGGCGCTTATTTTTCTGATAAATGGAAAGCTTACCTTATTCCGTTGGTTACGCTTTTTATAAGCGATATCGTGTTAGACTATATATACTTTGGTAAATTTATGTTATTTTATGACGATGCCTTAATGGTTTACATCTGTTATGCACTGATGGTATTGATCGGCAGCTATATTAAAAAGGTAAATGTACCCAATGTTGTATTGGGCGCATTGGTATCCGTTTTGATCCATTGGTTGATCACCGATGAACCTTGGTTACGCGGTACGCTATTCCCCCTATATCCCAAAAGCTTTTATGGTTATGGCGAAGCCCTTGTCGCAGCAATCCCTTATGAGAAAAACATGCTTTTAGGGAACCTTATTTTCAGTGCGATCTTATTTGGCGGTTTTGAATTGGCCAAAAGAAGATATACTTTTTTACGCACCGACAAAAAAATAGCGATCTAAATAAATAGAATGTCATTGAAAAGCGATCCTCCTTTTTTGGCCGGATCGCTTTTTTTATAGTTGATTATTTATGATTTACTACATAACAGGCGGAACACGGTCTGGAAAAAGCAGTTACGCGCAAAAATTAGCGTTAAGTCTTAGTGATAACCCTGTTTATCTTGCCACGGCCCGTAAATGGGACGAAGATTTTGAACAGCGCATAAAACGACATCAGCAGGACAGGGACGAGCGTTGGGAAAACCTTGAAGAAGAAAAATATCCTTCCAGGCTTGCATTACAGGGCAGGGTAGTAGTGCTGGATTGCGTCACCTTATGGCTTACAAACTTTTTTTCGGATACGAAATACAATGTTGATGAATCATTAAATTTGATAAGTACGGAGTTTGATAAACTCGCAGATATTGATGCTACCTGGATCATTATTTCTAACGAAATTGGGATGGGTATGCATGCCGACACGGAGATCGGCAGAAAGTTTGCCGATCTGCAGGGGTGGATCAATCAGCATATCGCACAAAGAGCTGATAAAGCAATTTTTATGGTTTCTGGATTGCCTTTAAATTTAAGCCCCCCGACCCCCTGAAGGGGGAGGTACGGGCGTGATAGAGACATTAAACGATGGAAGATAATAAAAATACCGCATCAAACCTCCCCCTTCAGGGGGCCAGGGGGCAACATGTTGTCATTCTCACAGGTGCAGGCATCAGTGCCGAAAGCGGGTTGAAAACATTCCGCGACAGCGATGGCCTGTGGGATGGTTACGATATTGAAGAGGTTGCTACCCCGCAGGGATGGAAACGTAATCCGGCATTGGTACAGGAGTTTTATAATATGCGCCGGAAATCAGTTATTGAGGCCAAGCCCAACGCAGCGCATTTTGCTTTGGCGAGGCTGGAAGAAAAATACAAGGTGACTATCATTACCCAGAATATTGATGACTTGCACGAAAGGGCCGGTTCTACTGATGTGGTACACCTGCATGGTGTCATTACCTTATCACAGTCGAGCAAAAACCCAAACTTAACCTACCCAATAAAGGGATGGGAACTGGGCATGGATGAGGTTTGCGAACTGGGTTCGCCGTTGCGCCCCCATGTCGTTTGGTTTGGTGAGGCTGTGCCGATGATTGAAACAGCTATGAATATTTGTGATCAGGCTGATATTTTTATCCTGGTAGGCTCATCACTGGCTGTTTATCCCGCAGCTGGCCTGGTTGGTTATGTCCGTAATGAAGTAACTAAATACATTATCGACCCTAAAATACCACCAGTTTATAATATAAGCGGACTGGTAAAAATAGAAGAAAAAGCTACAATTGGAGTTCCAAAACTGGTTGATGAATTATTAAATGATCCTAAATAAAATGGAAGTACTAAACGAGCGACTGTTTTCTCAGCATGAAGCTGACTTGTTATTTGAGATCATTCTTAACAGGAGGGATGTAAGAGGGAATCGATTTTCAGACCGTTTGATAGAAGAGGAGAAGATCAGTCAAATACTCTTAGCAGCCGTAAATGCGCCGTCTGTGGGATTTTCCCAACCATGGGAATTTGTATTAGTAAAAAGTAAAGAAATAAAAGAGCAGATAAAAAATACGTTTAATGAAGAAAACGAAAAAGCGGCTGCACTTTTTAAAGATGAAAAGCAAAGGGAATATAACCGGTTAAAACTGGAGGGAATTTTTGAGGCCCCATTAAACATCGCCATATTTTATTCGGACGTGGACAAACCTGTGCTGGGCCAAACCTCGATGATGGAGGTTGGGTTATACAGTGTGGTGTGCGCCATTCAAAATATGTGGCTTATGGCCCGGGCGCTTAATATCGGGATGGGCTGGGTGAGTATAATTGACCCTGAAAAAGTTAAGCGGATATTAAAAGCACCCGAAAACAAAAAACTTGTTGGCTATTTCTGCCTTGGCTATACAGACGGATTTCTAAAACAACCGGAGTTAGAGCTTTTGAAGTGGGAAAAACGGAAAGGGATGTCAGAAATGATATTTAATGATACCTATTAAACTATATAAAAATAAAAAATGCCCGAAAAACTTAAAAGCATTTTCAACTGGAGCGGCGGTAAAGACAGTGCTCTGGCGCTGAACCATTGCCTGCAAAATCCGGAACTCGAAATCAAATACCTGGTAACCACAGTAAATGACGCCTTAAACCGTATTTCGATGCATGGCGTTAGACAGGAGTTGCTGGTTTTACAAGCCGAAAGTATCGGTATACCGCTTTACGAGATCAGGTTGCCTGAAATGCCTGGCATGAAAGAATACGACGAAGCCATGCATTTTCACCTCGAAAAATTCAGGCAGGAAGGAATTACCCACTCCATTTTTGGTGATATTTTTTTGGAGGATCTTAAAAAGTATCGTGATGAGCGGCTTGCTGAAGTGGGCATGACTGGTATTTACCCGCTTTGGAAACGTGATTCACATGAACTGATCAATGAGTTTTTAGGGTTAGGTTTTGGGACGGTAATAGCTTGCACCCAGGCGCGCCTTGAGGAATTTGTGGGTGAGGAGATCACAAAAGAACTGATAAGTACATTGCCCGATGATGTAGACGTTTGCGGCGAAAATGGCGAGTTCCATACTTTTGTTTTTAAGGGGCCGATATTTTCGAAATCTGTCCCTTACAAAACCGGGGAAAAGGTGTTTAAGGAATACGCTGCGCCGAAAGACGCAGATGATACCTGCTTTTCAGCAACACCGGTTAAAACATTGTCCGGCTTTTGGTATTGTGATCTGCTGCCTATCGGTTGATATAATTGACCGTTTGATAACAGCCATGCTGTTTAGCGACAGTGATTTTGGTAACAGCACTATAATCTATAGCTAACTGGAAAACTTTATCTAACGGGATGTTTAAAATGTAGGCCAGAAGTGAGCGGACAACCCCAGCATGCGTTATAATAACAATTTTAGGACTATTTTGCAGCAATAACTCGTCCCAAAATAAGGAGCAGCGCTTATGCATCGCTTCAAAGCTTTCGCCTCCGGGCACCTGGAAATTTACATAGTCGGCCATCCATAAGTTTAAAACCGATTGGTCGATTGCTGTCCATGCACATTGCTCCCAATTGCCAAAATGCATTTCGGCAAGCCTGTTGTCCCTTTGAAATTGCCCTGCGGATAAAAATTCTGCCAATTGTGTACAGCGTTTATAAGGACTGGAGTAGAATGTTGCGCCATCGGGGGCAGTTGCTAATTTTTGCTTTAATTCGCCGAAGTGCTGTTCCCATTCAGGTGATAAGGCAATGTCCGACTGGCCATAGCAAAGTTTGTCCGGATTATGAACTGCTGTATGTCTGATTAGATAAATTTCCATTAGCCCAGGTATTTGAATATGACAAGCAGGCTAAGATAAAATACCACTTCGGATATCTGTTGCACGGCACCCAGGCAATCGCCGGTATAGCCGCCTATCCACTTTTTGAAATACCCTGAAAAATACCACCGGACAAACAAAAGCGGAAGCAGTGTTAGAAGTATATACACATTTGCAAATAATGCCAAAGGAGCAAGCCCGAATACAACAGCAAACGCCAATTCGGCCGCACTCATTTTTGTTGCCAACGGTCTTGATTTACTGGTATCATCATCGCGTGCATATTGATCTGTATAAATTAATGAAATCGCATTTAGGCGACTTATAGCGTGCCCGCTTATTAAAGTCATTACCAACACATTTGTTGGAAGATGTGTTAATGCAGACCATTTTAGAAGAAGGAGAAGGCCTATTCCGACCACGCCATACGTGCCCAGGCGGGAGTCCTTCATGATTAGCAATATTTTTTCTTTTGTCCAGCCCCCGCCGAAACCATCGCACACGTCTGCAAAGCCGTCTTCGTGGAAGGCGCCAGTGGTTAAAATAGAGGCGATCATAGCTAATATTATAGCTATTTCGGCAGGTAGTATCCACTGAAACAACCAGTATACCAACGCGCTGATGGATCCCACAATAATTCCTACAAAAGGAAAATATTTAGACGATTTATTCAAATACTCTTCTGAGTGATCGGTCCATTTCGGGCAGGGGATCCTGGTGAAGAACATTAGCGCGGTAAAAAAAATACGTATCTCTTTTTTCATTCCTTGTTGCTTACGCCGGCTGATTCAAAACTGGCCATTTCATTTAAAAAACTAACCGCTGCTTTCACAATCGGATAGGCGACTGCTGCACCTGTTCCTTCCCCTAACCGCATTCCAAGGTTGAGCAGGGGAGAAAGCTGAAAATAATCCAATAAAAGACGATGGCCTTTTTCGTCTGACTGGTGACAGGCTATGGTATAATCATTTATTTCCGGATACAATTTACAGGCGGCAAGATAGGCTGTGCTTGCTATAAAGCCATCCAGCAAGATGACCATTTTATTTTCTGCTGCCTGCAGCATAGCGCCGCACATCATTGCAATTTCATATCCTGAAAATGCCTGCATGATCTTTTCCCAGTCCGTAATTTTACCGTGATGATCAGCAGCGGCCTGGAGTATGCCTGTCTTTTTACTTAAGCCCGTATCATCCAAACCTGTTCCCCGGCCAACGCAGTCCACCAGGGTTATACCGGTAAAATAGTGCATCAGCATTGATGCCGAAGAAGTGTTGCCGATACCCATTTCTCCAAAAGCAATACAATTACAACCGGCCCGATAAAGATTATTAATTAGGGCTGATCCTTTTTCAATGCACTCGTTTAATTTATCGGCGGTCATCGCATCATCTTTTAGAAAGCTGCGGGTTCCTTTATTCACTTTACAGTGCAGCAGATTTTCCAGGTCACCGAAATCGTGATTTACCCCTGCGTCAACTACTTTAACCGCCAGCCCATTTTGTCGGGAAAATACATTAATGCCCGCGCCCTCATTCAAAAAATTCATGACCATTTGAAAAGTTACTTCCTGCGGGTAGGGCGTTACCCCATCTAAAGCAATGCCATGGTCGCCAGCAAAAACTACAACAGCCGGAGCAGTTAAGGCGGGGGAAAGGCTTTGTTGGATGAGGCCAATTTGCTTGGCCAATCCTTCCAATCTTCCCAGCGCTCCAATGGGTTTGGTTTTGAGATCAATCTTGTTTTGTAAACTTTGTTCTATAGCTTTATCGGTCGTTTTTATGCTGAATATCTTC
>JANYAB010000776.1 GCA_025355225.1 Bacteroidota bacterium | reverse complement strand
AAAGAACGGTATCAAAAACTGGCCGATAAACACATCTCCATGCTGCAGGCGCTATACGGCGAGGTGCCAGATTTTTCTGAACGCGAACAGGCATTTTTTACAGCTATTGAATTGATCAAGATGTTTCCGCTGGTTGATTCGGAACATTATGTGAACGATTATCTTAAAAAAGGTAAAAAAGTTTTGGCTGAAGGTGCCCAGGGGGCCATGCTGGATATCGATTTCGGCTCATATCCTTTTGTAACCTCGTCAAACACCACAGCAGCCGGCGCTTGCACTGGCTTGGGCGTAGCGCCACGCCAGATTGGAGACGTCATTGGGATTTTTAAAGCCTATTGCACACGAGTTGGCGGGGGCCCCTTTCCCACCGAGTTGGATAATGAGACAGGAGAAGAATTACGCCGGGTTGGCCATGAGTTTGGTGCGACGACCGGAAGGCCGCGACGCACAGGGTGGATCGATTTGCCGGCATTAAAGTATGCGATAATGCTAAGTGGCGTCACTCAGTTGGTAATGACCAAGGCTGATGTGTTAAGTGGATTTGACAAGATATATGCTTGCACGCATTATAATTATTTGGGCGAGACAATAGATTATATGCCTTATGATATTTGTTCGGTGAGCCCCGAACCGATATTAAAGGAAATAGACGGGTGGAATGAAGACCTTACAGGCATTACGGAGTTATCCCAAATACCCGATAAGTTGAAATCATATATCAGTTTTTTAGAGGCTGAGCTCGGGGTTCCCGTTAAATACCTGTCAGTAGGACCCGACCGTAAGCAAACGCTGGTATTGTATTAAAAAAAAGTTCGCATTTTTATAATTATAAACAGGCCCTGTAAACCAGGGCCTTTTTGATTTTACTTGGTTACTTTTATGCCGTGATATTACAGGTTAACGATCTGCAAGATTTTAAAAGAAAAGCACTGCAATGGGCATCTTCATTTAATGTGTTTTGTTACCTGGATTCCAACAATTTCAGCGATCAGTATTCGAAATTTGAACTACTGCTGGCAGTTGGAGTAAAAGATGAGATCACCGCTAAAACGGGGTCTGCATTCGACGATTTAGACAAGTTTCGTTTAAAAAATCCCGGCTGGATAGCTGGTTTTTTTACTTATGACCTAAAAAACGAAGTAGAGCGTCTTACATCAAACAACCCGGATAATCTCCATTTCCCGGATCTTTATTTTTTTGCTCCCGAACATCTTATTATAATCAGGAATGGAAAAGCTGAGATCATATCTTCTGATCCTCAAAAGGTAATTGATGCCATAGCGTTACAGGTTGTCTTCTCAGCTGACGCCTATGGAAACATTCAATTGCATTCACGCTTCACCAAAGAGGAATATATCGATACTGTTAGCGAAATAAAGGGACATATTAGCCGGGGTGATATTTACGTTACTAATTTTTGCCAGGAATTCTTCGCAGAAAATACATCCATTGATCCTTTGGCGATCTTTTTAACACTGAACACTATTTCACCTAACCCCTTTACTACGTTTTTCAGGCTAAACCACAAGTATATTTTATCTGCCTCGCCCGAACGTTTCCTTGTTAAACGAGGTAATAAGCTTGTCTCCCAGCCAATAAAAGGAACTGCAAAAAAGTATAATGATCCCGATCAGGATAAAATTTCAAGGGAGAACCTGAGAAACCATCCTAAAGAGCTTCAGGAAAATGTGATGATAGTAGATCTGGTGCGTAATGACTTAACCAAATCGGCCAAATCTGGAACCGTGAACACTGAAGAGTTATTCGGGATCTATAGCTTTGAACAGGTTCATCAAATGATATCAACTGTTTCGTGCGAATTGCGACCGGGCATTACTCCTGTCCAGGCAATAAAAAACACTTTTCCAATGGGCAGCATGACTGGTGCTCCAAAGATTAGTGCGATGCAGCTAATGGAACAATATGAACTAAGTAAACGCGGGGTTTACTCGGGCGCCATAGGCTATTTTAGCCCGGATGGCGATTTTGATTTTAATGTCGTAATCCGAACGCTGCTTTATAATGCCACCGATAAATATCTCTCGTTCCAGGCGGGCAGCGCAATAACTTACCATGCTGAACCCGAAAAGGAATATGAAGAATGCCTGCTAAAGGTGAAGGCGATATTAGAAGTGTTGGGGAATTTGCCTATAATTTGAACAAAAAATTAATAGTACGTATGTTTTTGCTTATTTTTACATAAGCAGAAGCACAAATCTGTATCTGTTCAAAAACTATTTGTATGGTAAAAACAAGCATAACCCCCCAGCAAACAGATATTCATCTTTCTGTTCCACCGAGTTATGTTGGCAGAAAATTAGAAGTATTGCTTTATCCAATTGACGAATTAACAGATGAATTGACACACGAGTTACCGAAAAAAAAACCATCTGATTTTGCGGGGACTCTTAGCAAGGAAGAGGGAGAAAAATTCCATGAGTATCTGAAACAAGCCCGAAACGAATGGGACAGAAATCTTTAATAGATACCAATATATTAATCGATTTTCAGAGCAAAATAATACCTCAAAAAGGTTTTGAATATGTTGCAAAAACTATTGATGATACTTTTATTGTCTCCTTTATAAGCTATATCGAATTTCTGGGTTATAAAAATGTCTCCCCGGCGATGGAACATTTTATTGCCTTAGCCGATGTAATTGAAGTGAATGCCGCTATAATTAATCAAACCATCTTTATTCGTAAAACCCGTACCATTAAACTTCCTGACTCTATCATAGCAGCCACAGCTATGGTGCATAATCTTATTTTGATCAGCCGCAACGCCAAAGATTTCACAAACATTCAAGGGCTGCATGTATTAGATCCCTATACATTGTAAAATGGAACTATTACCTTAAAGTATAAATTATATTGGAAGCGCTGGGTCATGATGGATCTTTCCAGCAGTCCTGACAATAACTTCTGACCCGTCAGCAAAAAATGCAGAATAAGGATCCTGTTTTAAGTAAGGCTCAAATTCTTTTCCGTAAAGTTTCGAAATATCGGCATCAAATATTGGGTCGGTTACCTGCCCGGCATTCCACCGAATATGCTCTACCTGGTATTCAAAGATGCAGGTTTTATTTGCCTTATTGTAGCCCCAATAATGCTCAAAAATAAATTCTTCAGGGCTTCCTGCCTTTATCGTAGCCAGATTATTATTCACGGTCCCGCCCAATTGGTTCCAATGGCCATCAAGCTTCCATTCATACAAATACCGCGCATGTTCTTCATCCAATATGGCAGTAAGATGGCGCATGGGCAAAGCGCTGTAATGCTCCTTGTATAAACTGTTGGCGATAAGCGCGATCATCGGCTTAGGCACAATTTCACTTATGAATACTGCACCGCGCTTCCACTCTTTCCCGTCAAAATGCTTAACGTAAAAGCGCAGGTTAACTTCTTCAAAATTGATATGGAACAGCCATTTAACACCAAGGACGCGGGTATCTAAGAACATAAAACCTACCATGCTTACCAGAGTCTTACCCTCCCAGAGGTCGGGCGTAGTACCAGGTGGTATGTAGGGTTTTAAAATATCCGAATCGACCACGTAGTTAAGCATCAATAGGTTTTTCCATTGAGCTTTTAAAAACTGTATTTTGGCCATTGGTGATTTCGGTTTTTTTACTAAATACTGTTCAGTCTCAAGTCTGAAAAAAACGTAAAACACAAGGTTTGGACTTTTGACTTACGACTTCGGACTTCGGACTTCAATCAAGCTTCCTTGCGTTTAAACAGGTTTACTTTCGATTCCTTACCCTTAAGCAGCCTTTCGATATTTTTTTGGTGAGTAACTAATATAAGCAGGCAGATGCACATACCAAAGATCACCACCAGGTTGTTGGTATCATTGTTGAAATAAAAGGTAACCCCTATTAAGTAAGCAAAACCTCCCATTATTGAACCAAGAGATACATAGCGGGTAATTAAGAGCACAATAATAAATACGATCACACATAATAAAGCTGCTTGCAAATTAACCGCCAGCACCATACCAAACAGCGTTGCAATCCCTTTTCCTCCCCTGAAACCAGCAAATACAGGGAACAAGTGTCCCATAACTGCGGCTATGCCTAAAGCAAGTTTATAATTGATTTGCAAATGGATGCCGCCTGTGGTTGACATTCCTATAAAATACACCAGGCTGGTGGCTGTAAACCCTTTTAAAATATCAATAAGCATTACCGGGATACCTGCTTTTTTACCCAACACCCGGAAGGTGTTGGTAGCGCCGGCATTGCCGCTTCCGTATTCGCGTACATCAATTCCGTAAAATGCCTTCCCTATCCACACGGCTGTGGGGATCGACCCGAATAAATAGGCAACTATTAGTATAGAGATCGAGTTGATGTTAATCATTTCTGCACAATATTAATAAAATGATATTGTACTAACTACTTTACTCGTCATTCTTAACGGCTTTAAGGCTCAGGTCCAAACTTTTTACCGAATGCGTTAACGCACCTACCGAAATATAATCAACTCCGCACTCGGCGTACCTGCGTATATTATCAATAGTTATTCCGCCGGATGCTTCGGTTATGTATCGCCCTTCAATTATATTTAACGCCTGGCACAGGTCGTCAAATTTAAAGTTATCCAATAAAATACGGTTAACTCCGCCTGTTTGCAAAACCTGCTCCAACTCTTCCAGGTTCCTAACCTCTATTTCGATAGCTAATTTTTTGTTTTGCTTCTCCAGGTACAGATGGGTATTTTCGATCGCCTGCCTTATACCGCCTGAATAATCCACGTGATTATCCTTAATCAATATCATATCATACAAACCAAAACGGTGATTAACGCCGCCACCAATACGTACGGCCCATTTTTCAAAATATCTAAATCCGGGAGTAGTCTTTCTGGTGTCCAGCACTTTGGCATTGGTACCCTCTAACAGATCTACTATCTCGCGCGTTTTGGTGGCGATGCCTGACATGCGCTGCATGCAGTTCAGTACAAGGCGTTCGGCTTTTAGAATGTTTTGCGCGTTGCCCTCTACCTCAAAGGCTATATCCAGTGGCTTAACTTCGGCGCCATCATTTAAGAAAACTGTAACTTTTAAGCCCTTGTCAACCTGGCTAAATATATCAATAGCTAGTTCTACACCAGCCAGTATACCATAATCTTTTACAAGTAATTTTGCTTTGCCGTTGGTGCCATCCGGGATAGTTGCGAGTGAAGTGTGGTCCCCATCACCCACATCTTCTGCTAAGGCATTCGCTATAAATTGATGTATAATTTCTTTGTCCAAACTTTTGATATTTATCCCGACTTCGGTTTTATCCGGAATCGGCACCCAAAAGTAAAAACAATTGGCGATTATTTTGTTTTTTCGGTCTCTATGTGTAACTCGTTCAATTCAAACTGGCCATTAATGTTTTTCAATGAGAAAGACGTACGATATACTCCGTTAACAGTTGTAAGAATAAGGACCGCGAAGCGATAGTTGGGATTTGAGGAGATACGGTGCAGTATTTTTACAGATTTGGGCTGATTGTTTTTAAAAAAATTAGTTAAGATCAATTCGGCCTGGGCACTGGAGTAAATATTTTCATCACCGATTACATTCAGTTCGATAGTCGATGCAAAACTCTTAGCTAATTCATGAATATCCCCCAGCTTAATTAATTCAGCAGTTTTGTCAATAGGATCTTCGACATTTGCGAATACAAATGATAGCAGCATAGGCAAAAGCAAGCCAAGTAGCCTCATGTTGATCTAAAATGATATCCGTCTGAAATAAACTAAGTAATTATATTTCATTGATCTTAAAACGTTGCGTTTATATTTGCATTGTGGAAAAACATAAAAAAGTTGTACTAATTATTCTTGACGGCTGGGGATTTGGCCGAAACGATAAGTCGAACGCCATACATGCAGCCAATACTCCGTTTTTTGATTCGATGCTGCAACGGTATCCCAACTCAAGATTAGAAGCATCAGGCACGGCTGTTGGGCTGCCTGCCGGACAAATGGGCAATTCCGAAGTAGGCCATATGAATTTAGGCGCCGGCCGGATTGTTTACCAGGAACTTGGCCGTATTCATAAGGCAGTTGATGACAACGAGTTTCCGGACAACCCGGTAATAAAAGAAGCGTTTGAGTATGCCAAACAGAATGATAAGGATGTTCATTTTATCGGCCTGGTATCTGACGGCGGGGTACACTCACACATCAGGCACCTGGAAGGCCTATGCGATGCTGCAGGGCAATTTAATTTAGAAAAGGTATATATCCATGCTTTTTTGGATGGGCGCGACACCGACCCTAATTCGGGTATAAAATTTATAGCTGAACTGGAGTACCACATCAGTACCACACCATTTAAACTGGCTTCGGCAATAGGCCGCTATTATGCGATGGACCGTGATAACCGCTGGGAAAGGGTTAAAAAAGCCTATGACCTGCTGGTGAATGGCACAGGTAAACCAACAACCAATATTTCCGACACGATAAAAGAATCCTATTTAGCTGGCGTTACCGACGAGTTTATTGATCCTATGGTAAGGATCGATGAAAATGGCGAACCGCTGGCGGTAATAAAAAATGATGATGTAGTGATCTGCTTCAATTTCAGAACTGACCGCGGCCGCGAAATTACGCAGGCTTTAACTCAACGATCCTTCCCTGAGCAGAATATGCACCCGCTTAATTTATACTATGTCACTATGACGACATATGATGAAACATTTAAAAACGTAAGGGTTATATTTAAAAAGGATGATCTGACTAAAACGCTTGGGGAAATATTGCAATACGCCGGTAAAAACCAGATACGAATTGCAGAAACAGAGAAGTATCCGCACGTTACTTTCTTTTTTTCCGGGGGGCGCGAGAAGGAATTCGCTAACGAAAAAAGGCTGTTGATACAATCGCCCAAGGTGGCCACCTATGACCTGCAACC
>JANYAB010000748.1 GCA_025355225.1 Bacteroidota bacterium | reverse complement strand
GAAGTTTTTCTCCGGTACTTTCTGTTGCATCCCCAATAACGCGATAAATTCGTTCCTTGTCCGGGTGAAAAGTATCGAAGCTAAGCTCGTAACTAATAATAACATAAATAACAATGCAGGCGCACACGCCTAATGCAAGCCCAAGTACATTGATAGCGGTGTAAACCCTATTGCGGGTAATATTCCGCCAGGCGATTTTGAAATAGTTCTTTATCATGATGTTTAAATCCTAAATCCTAATTTCTAAACCCTAAGTAATAAAACCATAAATCCCAATTTCTAAAACTCTAAGCTTGCTCGCCTTTAGCTTTGGTCTTTACGCTTTCAGCTTTATTCCGTTTTCAAACTCTTAACAGGATTTGCCAACGCTGCCCTAATACTTTGGTAACTAACCGTAAGCAAAGTGATCACTATTGCGGCAACTCCTGTTACGGCGAATATCCACCAGGCCATATTGGAGCGATACTGGTAATTTTGCAGCCAGTTGTGCATAAAATAATAAGCAATTGGTGAAGCAATCATTAGAGAAATAATTACCAGCAGCACAAAATCTTTCGAGAGTAAACTCCACAGGTTAAATACGGATGCACCCAGCACCTTGCGAACACCAATTTCCTTAATGCGTTGCTCGGCCATAAAGGATGCCATACCGAACAGGCCCAGGCAACTGATAAAAATAGCCAGCCCGGCAAATGCACTTGCCAGTTTGCCGATGCGCTCTTCGGCGGCAAATTTTTTATTGAATTCATCGTTAACGAATGAATACTCGAAAGAGGTAGAGGGGTTTATTTTTTTAAATACTGTTTCAATTTTAGCCATAGCAGTGCTGGCACTCAGATGCGGATTGAGTTTTAGAAACATGCAATTCATTCCATCACGCGGGTAAATAAAAAAAATGGTTGGAGACGCCGATTTAAATGGCGATTCCATTACCATGTCTTTAACTATACCCAGAATTTTAAAATGCTTATCTTTTATCTGATCCCAATTGATGGTTTCCCCAACAGGGTTTTTTAACCCCATTAATTTTTCGGCGGCTTCATTAATTACAAAGCCGGTTGAATCAGTGGTTAGTTTTCGGGAAAAATCTCGTCCATTAATAAATTGCCACCCAATCGTTTTGCCGTATTCATGCGAAACTGAAATTGTAGAGAATTCAACATCAGCAGTATTCTCTTTACCCTTCCAGGTGAAACCCCGGTTAGTTGACCATATACTGGTAACCGGACTTGCCGACTCCGCCACATCACTGACTACCCCGGTATTTTTCACTTCATTACTGAATATATTGTGATTGTTCTGAAATTCGGGTGAGTTTATTTGAACCTGGAGTAAACTTTCCGCTATATATCCAACCGGGCGGTTTTTAGCAAACTCTACCTGGCGATAAACGACGATGGTGCCGATGATCAGCATGATGGAAACCGTAAATTGTACAACCACCAATACTTTGCGTGGAATAGCTGCAAAACGGCCAACCCGAAAACCACCTTTTAATACTTTAACGGGATTAAAAGAAGATAAATAAAGCGCCGGGTAACTGCCTGCTACAATACCTGTAAAAAAAGTAAAGGCTATACCTGTTGTCCAAAACAACGGATCGTTCCATAAGATATTTATTTTTTTACCGGCAACATCATTAAACCAGGGTAAGCTAAATTGAACCAGTCCGATTGCAAATATGAAAGCAAAGCCCGCTACAATTAACGACTCACTAAAAAACTGGTTGATCAATTGACTGCGAACTGAACCAATTGCTTTACGGATTCCCACTTCTTTTGCCCTTTTTTCGGAACGGGCAGTACTCAGGTTCATAAAATTAATGCAGGCTAACAACAGTATAAAAGCGCCAATAATAGCATAAAACCAGATAAACTGAAGTTGGTCGCTTGTTACGTTTACGCCATTTTCAAACTTTGAATATAAATGCCACTTACTCATAGGTTGAAGAAACAGTGCAGGTTTTCTTTTGGCGAGATCGCCACTGGCGTGATAAGCCAGCACATTTTTTATGTGAGCAGAAGCTTTGTTAAAATCAGTCCCCGGGGTAAGCTGCGTATAAATGTTAATGCAGATATTATTCCAATTGGTATATTTCTTTCGTGCCCAATCATAACATGAAAGATAAAAATCAAATGGGGCTATAAAAGATACGTCGTTGAGGTCAGTATTATCCGGCAAATCTTCATATACACCGGTTACTTTCACTGCGAACTTGTTATCGATCTTTATTATTTTGTCTATCGGGTCAGCACTGCCAAATAATTTTTTCTCTAACGATGATGAGATTAATATCGAAT
>JANYAB010000741.1 GCA_025355225.1 Bacteroidota bacterium | reverse complement strand
GATTTGGGCCGGTCTATGAAAGGCGGTCAGAATTACCTGGTTATAGAAACCGAGGCACAGGGTTTTGCGCAATGGCTGCCATATCCGGGCCAGTTACGGTTACAGGCATTCAGCCACCTCGCTTCGGGCGCTAATATGGTTTCGTACTGGCACTGGCACTCTATCCATAATTCGGCAGAAACCTATTGGAAAGGCTTGTTAAGTCACGATTTTGAGCCGAACCCGACCTATGAAGAAGCCAAAACCATCGGCGCTGACTTTGACCGGCTAAGCGCGCATCTAATCAACCTCAAAAAAAACAATAAGGTCGCTATTTTATTCAGCAACGAAGCCTTAACCGGGTTTAATTCTTTTTCCTTTGGTGGGGGAGCCCGGGAGACCTACAACGATATTTTGCGCTCGTTGTATGATGCTTTGTACAAGATCAATGTTGGTGTTGATTTTATAGACCCATCCAGCACAAACCTCGACCAGTATAAACTGATTGTTGTGCCTGCACTGTACGCCGCACCTGATAGTCTGTTAGTGCGATTGAACCGTTTTGTAAAGAATGGCGGTCATATTGTTTACACCTTTAAAAGCGGGTTTTCTAACGAAAATGTAAAAGTGAGGACAGCGATACAACCCGGCATTATAAGCGAAGCCTGCGGCATTACCTACAGCCAGTTTACCATACCCGAAAATGTTTCTCTGAAAGATGATCCATTCCACGTGGACAAAGAAAATACGGTCAGGAAGTGGATGGAGCTGATCACCCCTAAAACCGCGAAAGTCCTGGCTTATTATGATCACCCGGTCTGGGGCAAATATGCTGCCATCACCCAAAATAACTATGGTAAGGGTTTAGCAACCTACATAGGCTGTATGACGAGCGATGCGATAACGGAAAAGATAATGGAAAATGTAGTAAAAGCAGCAAATTTATGGGGAGCCGACCAGGAACTAAAGTTCCCTGTTGTTGTAAAGTCGGGTGTTAATGGGCTTGGGAAAATCATTCATTACTACTTTAACTATTCGGCCAACCCGGCATCGTTTACCTTCCCTTATAAAACTGGAAAAGAATTAATAACTGGTTCCCGGATAATGTCTAATGTTAAGGTTAACTTGGCGGGGTGGGGCTTTAAAATAATTGAGGAGGAATAAGTTCTTATATACCCTCTGTCACCATCTTCATCTTCGATAGAGCTGTTTTGGCCACGGTTAAAGCATCCTGCTGATAATACAATTTGTTGAACACTTCTGTAGAAAGAACCAAGGGCTGATCTTTTTTGCTGAGGATTTTCAAAATACGTTTTATTGGGGCCACGCCATCTCCGGGATAAATTCTATCGGCATCTGTAATCACCGTGGCCGAAAGCGTGGACGGATAATCATTCATGTGCAGGATATCCACCGCCGATGGGTTTATTAACGACAGAGTATCCAACGGAGTACCACCCTTATATAAATGAAAAATATCCAGTAGCATTTTTGCCGAAGGGTGTCCACTTTCCATAGCGATATACGTCACTTCGCTCACCCTGCTTAGATTTCGCTGAAAACCCCACATTTCAAGCTGTGGTATTACACCGCTGGCATCACTCAACTCAAGTATGGTCCGGTAACGTTCAGCAATTACATTTAAATCCGGAACGGATGAATTGGTTGCCCCTTTGCCCGGAGCGGCCATTCTTTTGCAGCCTATTCCGGCCAATATATCCATCTCTCTTTTTGTTTGCTCAATGGCCTTTTTCCTGGTGGGACCGTCATCTGATATCCATTCAGCGAAACCGATACTGTCCTCAACTTTTAACCCCAGGTCATCAATGCGTTTTTTTACGTCCTTTACCGTTCCTCCATTACTTAGATATTCCTGCAATGAATCTATCCAGATCTCAACCGCATGGAACCCTGCTGCAGAAGCGGTTTCCAACTCTTTAACAAAACCTAATTTATGACCACGAATCGTGGCCATATTCAGGCAATAGATGAAATGGGATTTAGCAGGGGGCTTTACTTTTGCAATGCTTGCTTCGGCTTTGTTTACTACAGATATGCCCGCGGTTATACCCATAAATTGCAGCACCTGGCGACGGCTGATGGTTTGTTTTGATATCATACGCTCTATAATAGGTATAAATGATTAGTTCTTTATTGGTCTGATCAGGCTGCTTAATTTAGCTACAAAAAACCATCTTTTGAACAGTTGGTAATAATTTGATGACCATCGGCTAAATTTTTAACTTATCTAATGCAATATTTCAGATATTAGTTAGATTTATCGCATGAAAACTCAAATAGCGGACCTGCATTTCGAACTTTTGATTAATATTGATGCGATCGGAAGTCGGGTAAAAGAATTGGCAGCACAGCTAAATTTCGATTATAAAAATAAGGGCCGCATCCCCGTTTTGGTGGGGGTGCTGAACGGTAGCTTTTTATTTACTGCCGACCTGATTAAAGAGATCGATATCCCCGTGGAGGTTACCTTTACCAAACTGGCCTCCTATTATGGCGGAACAAAAAGCAGTCGTAAAATAAGAGACGATTTTGACCTGGCCACCGATATAAAAGGGCGGGACATCATTTTGGTGGAAGATATTGTGGATTCAGGCAATACCCTTCATTATTTAATTGACAAACTAAAAGTGCGCGAACCGGCTTCCATCACCGCAATCTCGTTGCTTTTAAAACCGAAAGCATTGTTAGGTACCATTGCCGAATTAAAATACGTTGGCTTCGAGATCGAGGATGATTTT
>JANYAB010000734.1 GCA_025355225.1 Bacteroidota bacterium | reverse complement strand
CCGCGAACGGCAGCCCAAGATCAGTTGTAGTTAAATAGTTTTCGGTTGCCGTTCGTTTTTTAGTTCCTATCTAACTATCTCTTTTAACGAACTCACTGAATTAAATGAAAAAAACAACGATATACATCGTACTGGCCGCGCTTTGTCTGAATTTTAGGGTTAAGGCCCAGGATGGACCCACCATTACCGCCCTTAAAATTGGCGACCAAATTCCCGATATAGCCATTACCAACATCATCAACAGTCCTGCTAAAACCGCCAAAATATCCGACTTCAAAGGCAAATTACTTGTCCTGGACTTTTGGGCAACCAATTGCGGAAGCTGTATCAGGGCCATCCCCCGGCTTGACAGCCTTCAATCCGAATTTAACGGCCGCCTTCAAATTCTAACCGTTTCCTACGAAAAACAGGCCATTGTTAAAGCATTTTTAAACCACAACCCTGTTGGCCGGGCCATGCGACTGCCGATTGCTATCGACGATAGCAAACTTAAACGCTTCTTTCCCCACCGAATCCTTTCCCATGAGGTATGGATAAATGAAAAGGGAATAGTGGTAGCGATTACGGCTCCTGAATATGTGAATGCCGCCAATATACAGGCGATACTGGATCACAAGCCCGTAGAGTTGCCTCTTAAAACCGATGTCATGGCTTATGACTATGACCAGCCGTTAACCGCAAGTTCCAAAACAATGACCTATAGTGGCATAGATCATTATAAACCGGGCGTTGTGCCACGATTCGGGGCAACAAAGGATTCTTTGAACCACAGGCTAAGGTTCTATATCATCAATTTCCCTGTCCTGCAAATGTACTTGCTGGCCTTTGACCAACTACTATACTTCCCTAAAACTTTCCTGCAAATCCACATCAGGGATACGAGCCGCCTTGTCATGCCGGGAGGAATATTAAGGGAACAGTGGAAGCAAAAAAATATTTTTTGCTATGAAACTGTACAATCTTCGGACATGCCTACAACACAGCTAAAGGAAATTATCAGGCTTGATCTGAATAGGTATTTTAACCTTAATGGCCGGATGGAAAAAAAGACGGCAAAATGCCTGGTACTGGAACGGTTCAATCAGGATAATCATTTGCTTGCAGATAGTAACGGTGTGCGGTTGAACACTCTTCACGGTAAAGACAGCATAAAAATATTATCGAATGCCTCTGTCTCCAATTTGATATGGGAGCTTAATGAAATTCCCGGCGGGCTGCCTGCAATTGACCATACCGGAATTACAGAGAATGTAAGCATGCGGCTGCAAATACCGTCATTTTCAAACATCGTCTCGGTTAATAAAGCGCTTGTGCCCTATGGCCTGGTTGTAAAGGAAGAAATGCAGGAAGTGGAATTTTTTGTCCTTACCGATGCGGAACACACCGCGATACCTACTCCGAATTGACAATTTAATCTTAGTTCACATGAAAAAATATTTATACTTATTACTCTTATTGCTCACTATCATTTCGCGTACCGCCATTGCACAGGTTAGCGCCCCGGTTAGGGGTAGAGTGCTTAGCGCCAAAGACAGCCTGCCGCTGGCGGGGGCAACGATACGGGTAGACGAAACGAACCAAAGTTTCACGACAGATAAAAACGGTGTTTTTTCGGTCTACGCAGCGAAAGGCGATCTTCATTTAACGGTAACCTTTATCGGCTACAAAAAGGCCCGGCTACCCGTCAGCCTACCCATTAATAAACCCCTCGACGTGTTACTGGAACCCGACCATACCGAATTAAGGGAAGTTACCGTATCCACGGGTTACCAGACCCTGCCCAAAGAGAGGGCGACAGGCTCATTTGAAAAGGTAGATAATGAACTGTTCAACCGTAGCACCGGAACAGATGTCATCACAAGATTGGAGGGGGTAACTACTTCAACCCTGTTTGATAAACATACCGGAGCAAGCCCCATCAACTCGCTAACGATCCGGGGGCTTAGTTCGCTGTATACAAATGCAACCCCTTTGGTGATCGTTGATAATTTTCCGTATGCAGGCGACATTAACAATATTAACCCTAACGATGTTGCCAGCGTCACCCTCCTGAAAGACGCGGCTGCTGCATCCATTTGGGGCGCAAGGGCCGGTAACGGCGTTATAGTCATCACCACAAAAGCAGGGAAATATAACCAGCCTTTAACGGTCAGCCTCAACAGCAATATTACCCTTACCGCAAAACCTGACCTGTATGCCTTGCCGCAGATGAGTAGCGCCGATTTTATCGACGTAGAGAAAATGCTGTTCAGTAAAGGTTTTTATGATAATGACCTGAGTAATACATTCTCCTATCCACCGGTTTCGCCTGTAGTGGAGTTACTCGATGAAGCAAGAAATGGGTTAATCAGCAGCAGTACAGCCGATGCACAGATCAACGCACTTAGTAAAATTGATGTTCGTAAGGATTTTAACAGGTATATCTACCGGGTCGGCGTAAACCAGCAGCATGCTCTTTCGTTGTCCGGCGGGAATCCGGCTGCCACCTATTTCTTTTCAGCCGGGTATGACAAAAACCTCAACAACTTAATCAACAGCGGATATGACAGGATTACGCTTAAAAGTAACAATACCTTTAGGCCGTTCAAAAACACGGAGATACAGGCGGCCTTGCAATATACCGCCAGTAATACATCCAATGAAAATTCTTTATCTCCTTATGGCTATGGCGAGATCATCCCATCGGGTAAATCAGCCTTATATCCCTATGCACAATTAGCTGATGCCAACGGGAATCCTTTGCCCATTGCTAAAGACTACAGCCGAAGCTTTACCGATACGACCGGGGTAGGTAAGCTACAGGACTGGAATTACCGGCCATTGCAGGAAGCACGGCTGGCCGACAATCATACCGGCGCTTACGACCTGACCGCAAATTTAGGTATCCGGTACCGCTTTGACCCGCACCTTAGCGCGGAAGTCAAATACCAGTATGAAAAAACGACCGGGGACAACCGGCAATATTACAGCCCCGACAGTTATTATACGCGGAACCTTATCAATAGCTTTGCGCAGATCAGCGGAACGACCGTAACGAACCCTGTACCGTTGGGCGGTATTCAAGATTTAACCAATAATGAATTGACCGCGCATGACCTCCGTGGGCAAATGAATTACAACAATTCCTGGCGCGGCAAAAACCAGTTGTCCGCCATTGCAGGTGCAGAGATCAGCCAAAACATCACCACTTATATTACGGGCAGAACCTATGGTTACAGCCCCGGCACACTCACTTATACCAATGTAGATTATGTGACGACCTTTCCTTTTTATGATGGTCTGAATAATAATAGTGTTATCCCCAATACCGCGCAATTTGGCAATATTACCAATAGGTACGTCTCCTATTATGCCAACGGCTCTTACGCTTACGATAACAGGTATATCGCATCAGTTAGCGCGCGTAAAGACGAATCCAACCTGTTTGGCGTGAATACCAACCAAAAGGGTGTGCCGCTCTGGTCTGCGGGCCTGGCCTGGAATATCAGTAATGAAAAGTTCTATCATTGGTCAGCCGTTCCTTATCTCAAATTCAGACTGACCTGTGGCTTTAGCGGAAATGTGGACAATAGCCGCTCAGCCTATACCACTATCGCGTACCAAACCTCAAACTTCTATAATCAACTCCCGTTTGCTAACGTCATCAACCCGCCCAATCCCGAACTGCGATGGGAAAAAGTGGGCATGACCAATATCGGCGCAGATTTCGGTACAAAAAATGACCGCCTGACAGGAAGCATCGACTATTATGTAAAAAATGCGAAAGATCTGATCAGCCCGGCACAGATCGACTACACGACCGGCTTCAGTTATTTATATACGAATAACGCAAAAACAATGGGAAAGGGTATCGATCTGCAACTGAACTCCCGGAACCTGACAGGTGCATTGGCCTGGAATACCACTTTTCTTTTCTCCTATAACCGTACCATTGTAAAAGACTATTACAGCGGTCTTTCCACCGCGAGCGCTTATGTCAGCAGCAGTTTCGGGGTAAACCCGGTTGTGGGCAGGGATGTTTACGGATTGTACAGTTATAAATGGACTGGGCTTGACCCGCAGACAGGCGATCCGAGAGGTTATTTAAATGGCAGTATAAGTAAAGATTATACAGCAATAATCAATGGCAACCTGAGTGATCTGGTTTATGACGGGTCTTCCAGCCCG
>JANYAB010000729.1 GCA_025355225.1 Bacteroidota bacterium | reverse complement strand
AAAGATCATATAAATGCCTAACCCGATGAAAAGTATTCCTCTAATTAAAAATACCCACCAGTGGCGTACGCTGTGATCGACTGCTAATTCCATGATTCCTTTTTACAGGAAACTTACAGGTCGGCGAAAAGTTTTAGTGAGGGAAAGTTTTAACGCAGAACGGGCTACTAACCTTTAATAACATCAGCTAAAATGCCATGCTGCGATCGCGGTATTATAAATTCACTTATTTAATCTGGTTTCATGCTATAGCCCAGCCAGGAATAAAACAAGCCGGTTATTATAAAGGCAATGGTTGTAAAAACAAGGATTGTGACGGAGCTAAATGCTGCATCGAATATAATAAATAGACCGACAACAGCCGTAATAACCCCAACGAAGTTTAACAAGACCGACTTACCGACTATGCGCGAAAAATCAAAAAGGGAAATTGAGCCGATCAAAAACCAAATGCCTAACATGAGGCGAAGTATGGCCACGTTTTTACCGACGTATTGCATTAGAATGACTGCGATTGCCAGGTCGATTAAGCCGAGCATTAAATGCCTTGTGCGGTTGGCTGCATCGCGACCACGGGTAACACGAAGCAATTCGGCGATGCTAGCCAAAAAAATCACAAATCCGAAAATAAAGCCCAGGCCGGCATAGCTGATAGTAGGCGACAAAATCATATATATAGCCGCCCCGATAAAAAGTATTCCCCTAACTAAAAATACCCACCAATGGCGGAGGCTGCGGTAGACTGCTAATTCCATAGTTTCTTCTTTTTTAGGGAAACGCCCGGATCAGCAAAAAGTTTTAGCAAGAAGAAAATTTAATAATATAAAGGAAAACAGGTCACCGGACGCGGCTCTCTTAATACCTTCGTTTCAACAGCGCATAAAATTTGTCTGCGGTGGCCTGTTTGCTTTCCCAGTTATTTTTAGCGGCATAATTCCTATTTAAAAACTTGTCGGCTTCCTCAAAAGTGGTAAACCGGTTCAAAATCTCAATGGCCTCGCTGTATGCCAGGTTATAACCATTAAAAAGATCTTTGATATATAGCAGTTTATCGTTTAAAGTTATCGCTTGTTTAAGGTCGGTAATAACCTGGGTGTTCACCTGTTCTGTTATTTTGCTGCTGGTACTACTTAAAGCTGCGGATAGTTTTTGATTGATAGTAATTAACTCTTCCTGTTTATTTTCGGCTTTATTCTCAACATGCCGTTTTTCTGGTAACGGCTTTGCCGGCTCAGTTTTAGCCGCCTTAACAGGCGGTGTATCTTCTATCTCCTCTTCAGCGTCAGTTAATTCCTCGCTAACAAATCCCTGGTCATCCTCATCCTCCCAGTTTTGTGAGTCGTCCAAAATCAATTCATGCCTTATGGTCTCCGGTTCCTGCCTGATGTAGGAAGAATCATCATTGGCATCGTTGTCTTTCAAATCGATATGAGCCGCCGGTCTGTCATCAGCAGAATTATTAGCTAATTCTATTTCTGCTGGTTTTACCTCGGCAGGTTTTAGTTGTTGTACTACGGGCTCAAAATACTTTTCCTCAAGGCTTACATCGGGTTTGGAATTTGCTATTTGTGCCGGGATATTTTGCAAATTTAGTTTTCGCAGTACTTCTGAATGTTCGGCCAAAAAATGTGCGTTGGCGACAAAGAGTTCAAGTTCAAGGTCATTTAATGCATCTTTTGTAGTCGCCAGGTAATCATATTGGTCATTAATCTCTTTTATAATACTCCCTATCTTTTTAAAAACTTCCTGTTGTTTCATGGCGGTATATTGAAAATCCTTATCAAAAATAATATTAAATTATCATATTTGCCCGCTGTAAGGAGTTGACAATGCTATATAACGAAGATGTTTTTAGGCGAAAAAGTGAATTTGGCGGGAGTATAGAGGTGATTTGCGGCTCTATGTTTTCGGGTAAAACCGAAGAGTTGATACGCAGGTTAAGGCGGGCCCAGATAGCTAAATTATCAGTCGAAATATTTAAGCCAAAAACCGATACCCGCTTCAACGAAACAGCGGTAGTATCGCACAACTCAAATTCAATTCAGTCAACTCCGGTTGATACCTCATCATCTATATTGCTATTAGGCAGCCAGGTACAGGTAGTTGGCATTGACGAAGCTCAATTTTTTGACGATGAATTACCCAATGTATGTACCATATTGGCTAATAAAGGGGTGAGAGTTATTGTTGCCGGTTTGGATATGGATTATAAGGGGAAACCTTTCGGACCCATGCCGCAGCTAATGGCTATTGCCGAATCGGTAACCAAAGTACATGCAGTTTGTGTAAAATGCGGTAATCCGGCATTATATTCTTATCGTTTAGTACCCGACGAGAATACTATATTATTGGGCGAAAAGGAAAGTTATGAGCCGCGCTGCCGTACCTGCTATCACAAAGCTTAGTGCCTTTCCAATATATTCAGCATTATATTTATTAAAAACGGCCGACAATTAAAACAAAATGGGTATTACCTGTTGTTTATACCATGTCGGTAAATAAATAATTATAGCTATCGTATTTTCGGGATAATCATGGGCAAAAAAATTATGGTAATTGAGGATGATACTGACATCAGGGAAACTATAGTTTATGCTCTGGAAGAAGAAAAGTATATAGTGATAGCCTCTGAAGATGCCAGGATCCTTAAATTACTAAGTCATCATAATCCCGATTTGATATTGCTTGACAACTGGCTGAGCGACTGGAAGAGCGACGCCAATGGAGAGCAATTAAGTAAACAAATAAAATCCGACCCCGCAACAAGCCACATACCGATAATTATAGTTTCGGCAGTAAATAATATAAAAGAAATTGCCGAAGCGGGCCTGGCAGATGGCTATCTCCGAAAGCCTTTTGATCTGAAAGAATTAATTGACATAGTGATAAAGTTTGCGAAATAACGCGAATTAAGGGTTCGGATATAAGAATCAGGAATCAAGATAAAAGGTGCTGCCACTATGCTATAGCAAGGTCAAATATTGTTAAACCGATGGCTAACGTAATATTGCAAACCACTTTTCCTGCTTCCTGCCTCTTAGTTCTTACATCGTATTTATTATTATTTTCCGCTTTATTACCCAAAAATGAAAAAATCAGTTTAAATTTATAGGCCAATTATAAATGGAAAAAACAATGATGCTCAAAATTTTTTACTTATTGCTGATCACGGTGACGCTGATTGGCGGTACTGCTTGCAAAAAAGAACCTAAAGCCGGGAATGGTTCCGGGAACGTTACCGGAAACCCTGCGGGAGTTGATCCGCCTGCCGGATCCAACGATGGAGTTACCTTTCTCAACGGAGGTGCATCGGTTATTTTTAACTTGTATGCACCAGGTAAAAATTCGGTTTCGGTGATAGGTGAGTTTAACAACTGGCAAGGTGGCAGCAACTATACCATGAAGAATTCAAAAGACGGCAACCGGTGGTGGGTGCAGGTGGATAACCTGGATCCTGCAAAAGAGTATGCTTACCAGTATTTAATTGACGGTACACTAAAAGTAGCTGATCCGTATACGGAAAAAATACTCGACCCGAATAATGATCAATATATAAATACACCCAATATTATCTATCCCAACTTAAAAGCTTATCCTACGGGTGCAACTGGTATAGTAAGTACTTTTTGGTATAGCCAGCCATCCTACACCTGGGCAACCACTTCTTTTATTCGTCCTGATCCGAAGAACCTGGTGATATATGAGGCGCTTGTGCGCGATTTTGTTGCAACGCATGATTATAAAACAATTAAAGACACCCTCAGTTACTTCGTAAACCTGGGTGTAAACGCAATCGAATTGATGCCTTTCAACGAATTTGAAGGTAACGATTCATGGGGTTATAATCCGGATTTTTATTTTGCGCCCGATAAGTACTATGGCACCAAAAACGATTTAAAGGCCCTAATTGATGCCTGCCATGCGAAGGGTATAGCCGTGATACAGGATATTGTTTTAAATCATTCCTTTGGGTCATCACCCATGGTGCAGATGTATTACAGCGGGACTCCATCCTCCGGTGCACCTACTGCCAATAACCCGTGGTACAACACGGTGCCTACCCACCCGTTTAATGTCGGTTTTCAGTTTAATCACGAAAGTGCGGCAACCAAATATTTTGTAAAAAATGTATTGAAATGGTGGATCCAGGAGTATCATGTTGATGGTTTCAGGTTCGACCTGGCAAAGGGCTTCACACAAGTCAATTCAGGCACTGACGTCAACTTGTGGGGTCAGTACGATGCCAGCAGGGTGGCCATTTGGAAAGACTACAATAGTTATATGATGTCCCTCGATCCTAAACTATACGTTATCCTTGAAGATTTTGCCAGTAACCAGGAAGAATCCGAATTGGCTAACCTGGGCATGATGACCTGGACCAACCTAAGTTCGCCGGGTGAGCAAGCTACTATGGGTTATCCCTTTGGTCCCCCCTGGGACCTTACCGGTTTGTTTTATGATGCTTATGGTTTCACAAACCCTTATGCGTTGGTGGCTTATTTTGAAAGCCACGATGAGGAACGGCTTCAGTTTAAAAACGAAACATATGGAAACAGCAGCGGAACTTATAATACTACAAACCTGGCCACAGGTTTAAAACGGGATGAGATGGGAGCGGTATTCATGTTCTCGTCCCCGGGCCCAAAAATGCTGTGGGAGTTTGGAGAACGTGGCTATGACGTCAGTATAAATGACCTCGGCGGGCGTTTATCAGACAAACCACCTCGCTGGGACTATATGGCTGATCCTAACCGCGCGCATTTATACAGCGTATATGCTAAAATGATAAAGATGAAGATTAAAAACCCGGTGTTCACCACCATAAGTCCTAATTTTACTTACAGCCTGACCGGAGCTGTTAAAACGATTCAGCTCAATGGCACCGACGGTACGGATGTAGAAGTGGTCGGGAACTTTGATGTTGTTAGTCAGACGGCGACCATTAATTTCGCTTCAACAGGCACCTGGACGGACAATATCGACGGCTCAACCATCAACGTAACCGCGCTGCCTTATACAACAACATTAGCGCCCGGCGAATACCATGTTTACAGTAACAAGGTTTTGTTGCAATAATGCTTAGAGGTTAATGATCGGAATAAATTAACAAAGCCAATGGCCGGTGTTCTTAAGGGCACCGGCCATTGGCTTTAACTTTAATTGCTGTTGCTGGCGAGCTAAGCAACAATAGTCCCGGGGACGCAATCATCTCCGAACAGTCGTGTAATCAATATTTAGTATCTTTGCGCCCGAACGGTGTAATCATTCTTACAACGGTGAAATTAAAAAATCAGTGGAATCGCAACTACAGCAGGGGATTAAGGGATATAACAACTATGGCGCCTGGCTGCGCGAGAAATATAAGGGGCAGCGGGTGTTTAAGGTAATTGTGGATGGCGGTTTTACCTGCCCTAATCGCGATGGCTCCAAAGGCTATGGCGGCTGCACCTATTGCAATGTCGATTCGTTTACGCCGTCGGTGTCCCGAAATAACCCTTCCGTCCGCGAACAGGTGATACAGGGTGTTGAACGCGCACGCAAGGGAAACAAAGCCGATAAATTTATTATCTATTTTCAGCCCAATACCAATAC
>JANYAB010000674.1 GCA_025355225.1 Bacteroidota bacterium | reverse complement strand
AGAGTACGACAAGCTGGTTTTTGGAGTGGTATATGAGATCAACCTCGACGAATGCTTTCATGCGGGCATAGATAGCCCCGCTTATTTGAACGGAAAAGAAATTAAAGTTAGTAACAACCCTACCGTTAGCAGCAGCCTGATTGCTACCGGTTTTCCATATTATGATTTCAAAAAACAACCAGAATATATTGAATTATTCACCGAGCTAATGAAAAGCTGCCACGGCTTACGCAGGCTGGGGTCGGCCGCTGTTGACCTTGTTTACACTGCTTGCGGTCGTTTTGAAGCTTTTTATGAGTATAATTTAAACCCCTGGGATATCGCAGCAGGCGTGGTGATTGTAAAACAGGCAGGCGGACAGGTGGTTAATTTTAAAGGCGGGGACGAAGTGTTGGATTCCCGCGAACTATTGGCGACGAATGGAAAGATAACGGATGAGATGTTATCGATTATTCAAAAATATTTCAATTGAATTGGACACTTATTGTACGAATTAGTGCGAATTACATGAATTGAATTCTAAATAATCCATTAAGGCGTTTGTCCGGCAAGCAAATACAGCACAGCCATGCGTATCGCTACACCATTTTCAACCTGGTCCAATATAATCGATTGCTTACTGTCGGCTACATCGCTGGTAATCTCCACGCCCCGGTTGATTGGGCCTGGATGCATCACAGTGATTTCCTTATCTAACGAATCCAGAATTTGCTTATTTAAGCCATAAAGCATGCTATATTCCCGGAGCGAAGGGAAATATTTAATGTCCTGCCGTTCCAGTTGAATGCGCAGCATATTTGCAACATCACACCAGTTAAGCGCTTTCAGCAGATCGTGTTCAACCTTAACACCTAAGGAGCCAATATATTTGGGGATCAGTGTAGTAGGGCCGCAAACCATCACTTCGGCGCCCAGTTGTTTAAGGCAAAGGATATTAGAAAGCGCTACCCTCGAATGGAGTATATCGCCCACGATAGCTACTTTTTTTCCTTCCACTTTCCCATACTTCTCACGAATTGAAAATGCGTCAAGCAATGCTTGCGTGGGGTGCTCGTGTGCGCCGTCACCTGCGTTTACTATCTGGGCCTTTACATGCTTTGACAAAAATATCCCGGCGCCAGCATAAGGATGGCGCATCACGACCATATCCACCTTCATAGCCAGGATATTGTTGACGGTATCAATCAATGTTTCGCCCTTGCTTACCGACGAAGAGGAAGCCGCAAAATTAACCACATCGGCGGAAAGCCTTTTTTCAGCCAGTTCAAATGATAAGCGTGTGCGGGTAGAGTTTTCGAAGAAAATATTTGCTATAGTAACATCACGCAGAGAGGGTACTTTTTTGATAGGACGATTTAAAACCGATTTAAATGTATCTGCCGTTTCAAATATCAATTCAATATCTGCGCGGTTTAAATCTTTTATGCCTAATAAGTGCCTTGTGCTAAGTCCTGCCATTTTTTTGTATTTCGGATTTCGAATTTTCGATTTCGGATTTTCCTATGGATGAATTTTTTAATTTGTTGCTGTGTTGGTTAGCTTTTGCTGTTTTTCCTATTGCCGTAAATATGGCTGTTAGCTCATTGGCTTCTTTTTTAAGGGCTAACAAATGTTGTGAGTTAACCAATCCAGATTCTTCTATTAATTCCAGCCAATAAACAGATTCGTCAGCTTCCTCTTCCACAATCACAATTTTATTAATAAAATCTGCAGTCGATTTTCCTCTGCAAGCCGAACGATAATTAGCGCCAACGGACGAGGAGCATCTTAATAGTTGATTACATAAAACATTAAGAGAACGACTATTTGGAAGTTGCTCAATAAATCTGATCACATCAATCGCAAATCTTTGTGTCCTACGTTTTAATTCAACTTTATCCATTTAATGAATTCATAATTTAAAATTCCAAATCCGAAATCGAACATCCGAAATCCGAAATCATTTCACCTCAGAAACCAGCACCACTTTATCTTCCCCATCAGTTTCCTTCCAGCTTACCACAACTCTTTGTGATGCGATGGAATCTACCTCGATACCAACATAGTCGGCTGCTACAGGCAAATGACGTGAGTAGCGACGGTCGACCAGTACCAACAGTTCGACTTTTGCAGGCCGCCCAAAATCGAGCATGGCATCCATGGCAGCGCGGATGGTGCGGCCAGTCCATAGCACATCATCCATCATGATCACTTTTTTGCCTTCTATGATAAAATCTATTTTGGTTTTATTGGGTACTAACTGCGATTCGCGACGGCGGAAATCATCCCGATAAAAGGTGATGTCCATGTCACCCTGCCGTATAGTCTGGCCAAGTAATGTTTTGCGGAGTTCATCAGCTACACGTTTTGCGAGGTAAATACCGCGCGGCTGTATGCCAATCAATACGGAATTTGAAAAATCATCATGATTTTCGATTAGCTGACGACATAAACGCTGTATGGTTATCTGAAATTTCTGACCGTCGAGCAGCGTAGGGTTTTGCATCGTTGGGTGGATTTGGGCAAAGTTAGAAAAATATTTTAAAAAAGCAGTCCTCCCCAAAATAGTTGTAGTGTTGCGCGACTACAAATAATTAAACTTTTATGAAATTAAATAAAACAATAATTAACTCCGGTCGTTATATCGTTATTCCATTGATTATAAACAAAGCTTCATTCATTTACTTTCAGTGTTTGGCAGCAGATTACTTGTAATATATTAGTTTTTTAGACTGCTGAGAAGAGTTTATTAAAGAGATTTAGATCTCAAAATAAAATATAAAATCTTCTTTCAGGCGCAACTTCAAATTTAATTTTTATACTTACGGAATTATGAAATGGCAGTTTTATTTCGTAGTTATTAACTAATAAAACCTATATATCTATTTAAATTTCATGAATATAATCATGGAATCTAGAGTCGTTAAATAAAAGCCGATGCGCACGTTAACTATCAATTCACCAATTGTAGCAGTTTTAGCTCTTATTGTAGGCAATTTAATACTGATAGGTGTTTTAATACTCGCCTATATTCTTTTTTGAATGGAATTTGTTTGTTATTAAATTAAATAAATATTTGATTTAATAACTTATTTCTTTGTAACTTCATATGGTTTATCCTA
>JANYAB010000668.1 GCA_025355225.1 Bacteroidota bacterium | reverse complement strand
GCTCGAAATGACATAGTCTTTTAAAAAGTAGAGCAGTTCGCTAAACACCTAACTTTACTTTGTTTATATACCTGCTAAATTCCATTTTCGCATGAAACAGAAATTTCATTACGCTACTGTTACTGAAGCCATCGAACAGCTCCATAAACAGGGCTATACCCTGGATTTTAATTTAAAGGAAGACAAACTTGTTGTAGACAATAAGAGCTACCCGGTCGATGAGTTTGAGATAGCAGATTTATACCGGTACGAAGGGGCATCTGACCCGGGCGATGAAGCAACCGTTTATGCCCTTGTTTCCAAATCTGGCTTAAAAGGAATATTGGTGTCGGGGTATGGTATTTCCTCTGATCCCGAATCAGCTGAAGTATTAAAACATTTGCACTATAAATACCAGCAGGCGCAATTGTGACGAGACCGTTTAACTTGCTTTTTCGGCAAATGCTTTAAATTGATCCATCCATTTTTGATTTTGTTTTTTGAACATGCCAGGCATAAGTAACGCCATTAATTTGGGGATAATACCTATAGATTTAATGTTTCCTACGCCGGATGTGTACCTGGTTTTTTGCCCCGGCAATTGGGTGAAACGATTGGTCATCGTATTGGACCCATGCTTATGCTCGTAAAAGGCAGTCATCTCTTTCGGCAGATTCATTACCTCTATGGTTTCGGTAAGCTCTATTTTATGCCTCCCGTTGATATAAGTTATTTTTGATTTTGCACCCTTTGTCCGCGGTATACCGCTAATGGGTTCATAACTGATAAAACCATCCTGCCACTCTTTAAAATTGAGGGGATCATTAAATAAAGCTACCGCTTTATCTATGGGCACGTTAATATCTGTGCTGCATTCGAATTTCATGATGCCTTACTTTTTAGCTACATACTGATCAAAAGAAATTATTTTGCCATTTTTTACCTGCCAGTTTTCCTGCATTAATACTGTATCTGCCTGGCCATTTTTAGGATACCTTCTTTCACGCGACCAAATGTTTACCCAGTCTTCATTTTTATCATTCAAATGTGCGCTTTGCCACACAGTAATATCAAACCGCATGGAATCGAGGCCATCGATATCTTTTTTGGCATAGGCAAGCAGTTTATCCGTTGGGCCATAAAAATGCATACCGCTGGCATCATCGTATTTAACCGAATCTGCGAAATAGGGTTTCATGGCTTGAATTTGCGCGGTCTCAAACATTTTCCATACCTGCAGCACTTTTTGGGCAATCACAGGGTTACCGGGTACGGTAATATCTGATGAATAGGTTGCCTTGTAAGCATAGGTAAGTGTGTCCTTAGCGGGAGTATTAGCTGTACCCGGATTGGTTTTTGTATTACATGCTGCCAACAAGGCAACAATTGATGCAAGCAGAGATAATCTTTTCATCATCAGGTTTTTAATACATAAATGTCGATTAAAAACCTGTAATTATCAGCTTTTTTCAGTGTTTTTTTGTCCCAACGAAAACCAGTTACCAGAGTCATCTTTAAATAAGGCTTCAAAAGCATAAAATTCTTGTGTAGGCTCTTTGGTAAATTCAACTCCCTTTGCCTTTAGCTCTTCATAAGTAACCAGTAAATTGTCGCATTCAAATACCCCAAAACCAAAAGTGCCATTGCTTACCAGGCTTCTCATTTGCGCGGCCGATTCCTTAGTGAACATCATGCCTTCGTTAATGGCCATTAAAGCGATCTCAAGGTCGGGTTGATCAGTAGGGCAAACTGTTAACCAGCGCATGCCCGGACCCATTGCAGCATCGGTATGTACCTTAAAACCGAGTTTATTAACGTAAAACTCAAAGGCACTGTCCTGGTTCAGGACAAATACGCTAACGTGGTTCATTTTTGTGATCATAAAGATTTTTAATTGTGATTTAAATAATGACCAAATATGAATACTTATTTATTTCGCCGCTTCTCGAAAATTGCTATAATTGGTTAGGGGTTGATTCGGTTGATTGAGTTGATTCCGGTAATGGCCGGAAAGCGAATGGACGCTTGTCTTTCGGTCTTCCGGACTTTTCCGACTTTCGGACTAAAAAATCAACCAACCCTCATTTCCATCCTTTTTTTTCTGCAAAACAGTTGGGAATGAATTTCAGGGGTGCTGCAGCTATATCAATTATTTTTTGGTGCTGCCGGGATTGGTAAGCCGCAGGTGTTTGTCCAACCATCCGCTTAAAAAGGCCTGTAAATGAACTCACACTTTCGAAGCCCACCGCATAACAAACATTGGCTATGGTGATGTCTTCTGCCAGTAACAGTTTTGCTTTTTCGATCCTGGTAAAAGACAGGTACTGATGCGGCGTTTTTTTATAAATAGTATGGAAGAGGCGTATAAAGTGAAATTTTGAAAAAAAGGCCTCATCGGCAATATTGTCAAGGTCTATTTTTTCGGCGTAGCGATTGTCGATAAATAGCTTTGCATTAACTATTCTTCTGTATAAATATACTTTGGGATATAATTCTTTTTGATGCATTTAAGCTGCAAGATCGCTTAATTTACGGAGTTTTTTATAGGTAAATATTGGTTCTATAACGAATTGTGTGGGTACTGGGTCGAGATTCTGATTAAACTTCTTTCTTTAAGAGCCATGGGCTCGAACATTTTTCAACAACGGGTTTCAACCCGTTGCATGCATCGGCCAACAAGATTAGTGCCGTCAGCACGTCCCATATTATACAGCGAATTTGATGACAGCATTTACCATTTTACCGACTTTCAAATAAGATGATTGCCTAGCTATATTGGCCGGGCCTACAGCTCTTTTGTTGTTTGTTGCTTCTTTTCAACGGATTAAAATCCGTTGTTATAAAATTAACCGAGGCCACGCCTCTTTTTATTGGGTAGCTTACACACAAAACATCATAGAGCCTAAATGATTGTTCGTTAAGGAATTCTGTTGATGATTTTTTGGCCTCATGGCAGAAGTAATGAACGCCTGTTGTCAATTTAACGACGCGGTAACCGTCGCAGGTTCGTGCTCCGTCTTTAAATGAATAATAAACTTACTCCCTTTACCGGGCTCGCTTTCAACAATAATATTTCCGCCGGCGGCATCCACTATTTTCTTTGCGAGGTACAAACCAATGCCATGGCCTTCAATATCCTGGTGCAGCCTGCCATACATATCAAAAATTTTATCAAGATGCTGTTTAGGAATACCGATGCCGTTATCCTGAACTGATAAGATCACGCTGTCGCCTTCCCTGGCAGTACGGATATTTATAACAGGCCGGTCATCGCCATGAAACTTAATGCCGTTTGAGATCAAATTATACAATATGCTTCTCAGGTTCTTTTTTGAAAATAGAATACTTTTAAGTTCAAGATCGCGGATGATCAAGGCTCCCGAGGATTTAATTTTATCATCCAGGCTCCATTCTATATTATTTATGGCCTCCTCCACATCCACCAATTCAAGCGCTATCATATCGCTTTCTAATTTTGCAATAGTGGCTATACCGTTTATCAGGGCACGGAATTTTTTAACGGACGAATTGATGATAGTTAAAAATTTACCCAAATCGGGATCAGTTACCTTTCTATTCATCACGCCAATACTCACTTCAATATTACCAAGCGGAGCCAAAAGATCATGTGAGGCCGTATGCGTAAAATTATCAAGGTCTGCATTTATACGCAGCAGGCTTTGATTCTTTTTATCAAGCTCCGATTGTGTTTTTTTCAATTCGGAAATGTCATTAAAAGTAATAATGGCGCCATTCCTTTTATTATCTGCCATCTGTATATAGGGCATTGTCATTACCTGGTACCATTTACCATTGTTGGTTTCAACTTCCTTGGTAATAATGATCCCATCTGTGATCACCTTTCTAATATCTTCAATTATCGTTTCAAATTTAATATTGGTCGTAATATGACTTATAGGCCTGCCTATATCACTTTCAAGCAAGTTGACCTGTTTTGTCGTACCCGGAGAAAATTTCACTAATACCAGGTCATTATCAATAATTAATTGACCGTTGACATTACTCCTGAAATAATTATTTAAATCATCATTAATTTCCAGCAGCTCTTTGTTTTTTAACTGGTAACTTGAATTAATGGTGTCCAGTTCCTCGTTTATGGATTGCATTTCTTCATTGGTACTTTGCATTTCCTCATTAGCCGATGTCAATTCTTCGTTGAAAGACTGCATACTCTGATTGGAGGCATCCAATTGTTCATAAACGGAACGAAGCTTCTCCTTTGCTTCCTTCAATTCCTCCTCAATGTTAATGGTGTATTGATCATGGTATATTTTCTCATCAAATACCGCATCCTCTGCTCCCTGCCGGGCAACCACCTTATCTTCCCTAAATGTTACCATTATCAGTTGTGGTTCTCCTTTCTTCAAAATCAAGGGGGCTACCAACAGGCTTACATTAATAATATCTTTGTGATGCCTGATCTTTATACTGTGTAAATTTGCCTTTTTGCCGGTTTTTAAAACGCTGGTGCTTAAGGTATTAAAAGCCACAGCAAGCGGCTTTGGTAAAAGCTCAGAAAGATTTGAATTAAAATTCTTTTGAAGCAGGTATTTTGTAGTATCGCCATAGAATTTTACAACATGCTGGTTTTCATCAATACACACAACCAGAGTGTCCAGATCGTTAACCAGGGCTGCATTAACAGCTTCGGCCAAACTATTGCTTGGGTTTTTAGCATTATTCATCCCCCCGGCAGGGGCGCCATTTGCAATTACGTGGTGAGGTTCAGCTTTAATCATTTCTCGGCTTAAAAAAAATAGTTTCGGAACAAAAAAATCTGGTCGAGGTATTAACGGATAAATCAAATATACTTTTTTATTTTAATTAAGCCACTTTGATTAATTAATTAATACTTAATAAG
Organism: Bacteroidota bacterium; assembly: GCA_025355225.1. Classification (GTDB taxonomy): domain Bacteria; phylum Bacteroidota; class Bacteroidia; order Sphingobacteriales; family Sphingobacteriaceae; genus Mucilaginibacter. Next base: position 3,231 of record JANYAB010000668.1, on the reverse strand, counting down.
TTAACACGTAAGATATTATAGTGCGTTGCGGAGCCCATCCAATTCAGGGGGGATTGATCGAACGGTATTATATTGGTAACTTTCTGTTGGTTTTATGTGATTGAATTAATACCGATTAGTTGAACTATATACTTAATTGGTCAAACAGTAAAATATTACATTGTTGTGAATTTTGCTTATATTGTTTTATTTTTCTTTGTATATAATACAAGTCCATTATGTATTATTGTACTACCCTTATTATAAAATGAAAAAGAAAATACTATTTATAGTAGGTTCTATGAACCAAACATCACAAATGCACCAGATTGCCGAGCAACTGGTGGACTATGATTGTTGGTTTAGCCAGTTATTTACCGACTTACCGGTCGCCAATGCCTTTATAAAGCATACTCCGTTGTTTGATAGTACCATACTTTCGGGCCAGTTTAAAATCAATTCAGAAAAATATTTATTAAGGAACGGGTTGCAGATAGACTACCAGGCTAAGAAAAACAAATACGATCTTGTAGTTTATTGCACTGATATGCATGTGCCGAAACGGATACGGGAAACCAAAACCTTATGGGTGCAGGAGGGCATGACCGATAAATATACTTTATTAAGCAAAATAGTAAAGACGTTGAGGATGTCGCCTGGTTTAAGCGGTGGCACATCACTTAACGGAACGGCAAATATTTGTGACATTTATTGTGCCGCTTCAGAAGGGTACAAAAATCAATTTACGAAATTAGGTACCGATGCTAAAAAGATTATAGTTACCGGCATCCCCAATTATGATAATGTAAGGCAGTTTTTGGACAACGACTTCCCGCACAAGAATTATGTAATGGTAGCAACCACTGATATGCGCGAAACTTATCGACTGGAAAACAGGCCCGCATTTATAAAAAAAGCAGTAAAAATTGCTGACGGAAGAAAGTTGCTTTTTAAACTTCATCCTAACGAGAAAGTTGAACGCGCGGTGAGGGAGATCACTAAATATGCCCCGAAAGGAACAATGGTATTTAGCAGCGGAAATACCAACCACATGATCGCTAATTGCACTGAACTGATAACACAATATTCCACAGTTGTATATGTGGGGATGGCCCTCGGTAAAAAAGTGCACTCCTACTTTGATATAGATGAGTTAACGAGACTTGCTCCATTGCAAAATGGTGGAATATCAGCCATTAACATCGCTAATGTTTGCCGCAACTTTATTGAACATAACGAAATAAGCATACAAAGCAGGTCACCTGTTTATCACATCGAAAAGGCTTTGCGTTATCGTAACAATATTGCCATTAATGAGTAGCGGTCAATCTTTGAATCTATAAATATAACTCCAAGGCTTTAGCTAAATTTAATGGTAGGGTTTGCCTTTTGAGCAGATTTTCTTTTGGCCTTCAATTTTACAAGCTGATATATCACACCTGCTACATAAAGAATTACCAAAACCATGAGCCCCGTTTGTATAATTGGTGCATTAGGGCCGTCGGCCAGCGGTTGGCTAATGGGTAATCTTGTCAATGTCTCAACAATTGCAGGAATGAATGAAAAAAAGAGCGTTGTGGACATTATAATAATTTGCAGATAATCTGAGGCTTTTCCGAATATGCGCCTGGAATATATGCCTATAGGCAGTAGTATTAAAACTGTAATTGCAACGTAATGAGCCGCGGTAAAGTGCCCGGTTTTCATGATGGGTAATGCTGTAAGGCACGTAAGCACAGTTAATAAAACATATAGCTTGCCGGTTCCATTTGCAGGGTTGATCTTTCCGTCGCGAAACAAAGCAACGATTGCGACAATGAGGGCGATTACACTGATTGCAGTATGAATAATTCCCAATATTGAAAGGTGATTTGGCATGGTTGTGGTTTTTAAGGATCAGCAAATATTTAATCATTAATATTAGTGAAAAATCATTCAAAAGCAAAATGGAAAATAATGGTATTTTTCTATCACTTAGGTTCTTCGTTCCAAAATTGTCACCGCAGTCAGGCGGATAAATATTATTAAAATACCGTGGAAACACGCGTTAGATAGCGTGTTTTCACGGTATAAGAACCGTTTATTAAAGCGTATTTTGGTTTGAAATTCAATAAACCTTTACTGACATGAAAAAGCTGAAATTAGTGTTTGTTAGCATCCTGATCCCATGGTATGCTTTCGCCTGGAATGGCAGCGGGCACATGACCGCAGGAGCTATTGCATATTATTACCTGAAGGCTAACAATCCTGCCATCATCCCCAAAGTGCTTGCAACGATCAAACTGCATCCCTGGTTCAATTCAAAACACTGGCGCGACACCCTGGCCATGCTGCCTGCAGACCAGCAGGAGGTGGGGCTATTTATGCTTGCCTCTACGTACCCTGACGATGCAAAGGCTATAAAGAATTTTCCCGATGGGGATTCAACTCACAAAATGTGGCACTACGTCGATTTTCCTTTCGTGGTTCCCGGTTCAAATGTAACGCCTTTGCCGCCTAAAACCCCCAATGCCAAAATTAAAATTGATGAACTCATGGTTAATATACCCAAAGAAAAAGATTCGCCTCAGAAAGCTGTAGACCTGGCGTGGTTCTTTCATCTCATTGAGGATATTCACCAGCCGCTTCACACCGCCTCTCTTTTCGACCTTAAACATCCCACAGGAGATGCTGGGGGAAATGCTGATTATATAAAGCTAACCGTTATTGGTACAGTGGTATTGCACAGTTATTGGGATGGCTTGGTATCAGGGACCGTACCACAGTACGCCATAAATGCACAGCAGTTGTTGAAAAAGCCCAAATATAAAAACATGCCGGAACTGACTGCTAACACCACACCTGACGACTGGATACTTAAAGAAAGTTTCCCTGACGCGAAGAAGTATGCATATAAGAATGGTAAGGTTGACGGCCTGAAAACAGCTCCGAGTGTAGTAAGTGCTTCTTATGTCTCGACTTCAAAAGCGCTCGGCGAAAGGAGGGTGGTACTATCCGGAATACGCATTGCACAATTGTTGATAAAGTTTTATTCCAAATAAATGGAACCGCCTGTTATATAGATGCCTGTAAACACTTGTGCTATCCTTAAATAAACACCTGTTCAATGGTTAATCCGGTTGTGACTTTACATTAATTTCAATACTATATTTAACCTGTTCAGCGATTGAGTCTAAAGTAAATCAAAAATGTCATTTCGACGAGTTTGCAGGGCGGAGAGATGGGCAACGAGGAGAAAACTTCTACTCCATG
>JANYAB010000658.1 GCA_025355225.1 Bacteroidota bacterium | reverse complement strand
TTTGGATTATCTCACCAGGGCACGCAGTCAAACTATACGGCTCAGGAATATAATTATAAGCTTCCTCGACCTGGAAGGCGTGCAGAATGGAAAGATGCCACTAAATGAAGAATCATTTTATTTAAATAAGATCATAAGAGAAATAGTTAATGATATGCTTCCTCTTGCTTTTAATCATGCCATCAGGGTAGATGTAGATCAGGATGTTATGATCACTGCTGATAGGGCTAAAATTGGCCTGGTGATCACTAATTTTTTAAGTAATGCAATTAAGTATTCGCATGCCGGCACAGAGATCGTTCTCCGGAGCCAGGTTGAGAACGATAAAGTAACGGTAATGGTAAGCGACCGTGGAATCGGAATAAGTCCGCGGCACCAAAAGAAATTGTTTGAGCGTTTTTACCGGGTAGATCATAGTCAGGAGGTAAAATCTGGTTTTGGTATCGGTTTATACCTTGCAGAGGAGATAATCAAAAATCACCCCGGCGGTGAGATTGGTGTGATAAGTGAAGAAGGCAAGGGGTCTACCTTTTGGTTTTCGCTGCCTCGTGGGTAAGGCACAATGTAATTAAGTTAAGGATTGAATATCGAGCACTGAATTTCGAATGCTGAATAATGATTAAACTTCGACGTTCGATATTCAAAATTCAGTGTTCGATATTATTATTCTTTGGGCGCTATATAAGCGCAATACACTCCACCGAGATCAGGATATTGCCCGGGAACGGCATCACCTGGGGTGCACTTCGGGCCGGAGGGTTAACCGGGAAGAAATAACTGTAAACCTTGTTAATTATTGAAAAATCCTTATCCTGGTCAGCTACCATAAATACGGTAGTTTTTACAATTTTGTCCAGGCTGCTGCCGGCTTCTTCAAGGATAGTTTTAATATTACGGAAGGCCTGGAAAGCTTGATCTTCAAAATGCTCGCTAATCAGCTTACCTGTTTCCGGATCGACGCCAACAGTACCGGAAACGAAAATGAGGCTCCCCGCAATTACTGCCTGTGGTATAACCAGGTTACTGCGCGGAATTTTGTTGGTGTTGAAACTCGTTTTTGATTCCATGGTGATAAAGTTCTAATTATTAATGCATCGTAAATGTAATTATTAAACCTCCAAAGTCATTCCTGTTATATAAATTTGGCTGGCAATAAAAGCAGCTATGGACGAAAAGAATAAAATATTAATAGATTTAAGTCACACCATCGAAAATGGCCTGGTAACTTACAGGGGATTGCCGGCACCAATTATCTGTGATTTTTTGAGCAGGGAGGATTCGAAAAACGTGTATGAGGAAGGCACTACGTTTCAAATTGGAAAAATTGAAATGGTTTCGAACACGGGCACTTATATTGATTGCCCCTTCCATCGGTTTGAAAATGGTAAGGATCTTTCAGAAGTAGGGTTGGAGAGTTTCACAGACCTTGACGCTATCGTAATTCATGTGCCTTATTCGGAGACATTAGCGATAACAGAAGAATATTTAAGAGGCTATGAGCTCAGAAATCGTGCTGTTTTGATCCACACCGGATGGGATAGATTTTGGAATACAGAAGACTATCACCACGATAATCCGCACCTAACAAATGGAGCAGCCGAATATTTACGCGACCGTTCGGTAAAGCTGGTTGGTATCGATTCAATGAACATTGATAATACAACTGGCAAAAGCCGGCCTGTACATACCATACTTTTAGGGAATGACATATTAATAGTTGAGCATCTGTGCAATTTAGATTTACTGCCTGATGAGGGGTTTCAATTCAGCGCCATCCCCCCAAAATTCAAAGGTGTAGGGACTTTTCCGGTAAGGGCAATGGCAAAAATTTCAAAATAAGTAGCTTGCAATTTTTTAAAACAAAGCACGTATAGAAAATTTGATAAAAGACAGCTCGAATAACATTTGTGCAATCGGCCGCTTTGTGTTTCTCTGTGAAAATCTCTGCGTCCTTTGTGGTTGATTTTTATTACGGAGTTCACAGAGAGTTACACAAAGTTCACAGAGATAGATTCACGTATTATTATGATTGCTTTTATATCCGCTTGAAATAATTAATTTACCGAACCTTTCACCGGTGAATCTATCATTATTGTCTCGATCTGTTTGGGATTAGTTACCACGATTTCGGGTTTGCCGTTATCATCAGTCACCACGCCTTTTACACAAATATCTTTCCCCTTAAAATCAATTTCCGGCTGGCCTTTGAATTTATCTCTGTCGCGACCCTTGATCATAATGATCAGTAATTGGTTTGGATAGTCACCACCAAGATATAATAACGTCGTATTTGAACCCGACTCCAGTTTGGCGTCGTAAACTCTTTCGCAAATCCTGACTTTTTTGCCCATATTCTTTGCGGCGTCTTCGGCCGGAACGGTGTTTTGACCCGATGCTTTAAAGATGGACAATACAATTACTGCAGAAATGATAAGGAGATGTTTCATGCTCTAAATTTAATTAAGTAAATAGAGTTTTTATGTTAAAGCTTGTTAAATAAAGTCGATTCAATTTACGCCCTGTTCACTAAGGCTTTTCGAGCCAAACATACGCCCTTAAACTGGGATACTCAATATTAGGATACGGACGACGTTCCAGGATATCTACAATCCGGAAACCGGCCTCTTTTGCAATTTCAATTATTTTATTTGTTTCCCAAAAATAGAAATCGATGCTTACCGGTTGATCCAAAAATGTATCATGGTGCGCTACTTCATTGCCCACATGGAAGGAAAATAAAAATTGCCCATTTGATTTAATTACACGCTTGATTTCATTTAAGGCGATGGTTAATTGCATTTCATCAAAATGAACAATGGCATAAAAGGCGACAGCCGAACCAAACTCATCGTCGGAATAGTTTAGCTGCAGCATATTTCCAGTTTCAAATTTAAGTCCGGGGTTAAGCTTTCTTGCTTGTTCAATCATAATCGGCGAAATATCCATTCCAAGGATGTCAGTTACACCAAAACGACTCAAAAATGCTGTCGTTTGTCCCGGGCCGCAACCCAGGTCGATCATCCTTCCCTTACCAGCATTTTCAGATGCGAAAGACTGAAGTAAAATTCTGTCCATGTGTTTATTTTCCAGCTCGTGGAAGAATTTATCTGCATATCGCACAGCGACACTATCATAACATTTGACAACTTTTTGTTCGGACTGCATATAAATCCAGTTAAAATGTTAACACTTATTTATTATTATTTATCATCAGTAAACTCATCCTCCACACTTTCACTCAAATCGTAGAGCAGCCATTGTTTACTGGCTATTTGTTTAGTTTTTGAATGCAGCAATTTAATAAAATCTTCAACTCCAACCGGCTCATTACCATTGCCGTGTATCAGAACGATACTGCCGGCCTGCGGCTGTTGCCCTTTGGCCAGCCACGCATCCGAACCAATAGGAATGAGCCCAAAATCAGTTACCTTGTAAACAAGCTGCTGATCAGACACGAGGCCGGGGAAGCGGAAAAATGCTGACGGCACAAGGCCGTTCTTCAGCATAAGCTTTTCTGTTTCTAATACTTCATAGGTTATATTAGTGCCTGGTTCCAGCAAAAAATTCAATTTAAGCGGGGCATTTTTGCTTACCCTGTGCGTATAGGAATGGTTTACCCACGTGACCCGGATCTCACCAGAATTAACGAGCTGTTTTAGCCACTCTAAGTCCTGTTTGTGTTGCAGCATCCATATACCACTTACCGAAAGAGCTATAGGAGCGGGTCGTTCTACTTTTTGAAATTCGTTGATCAGCGTTGTAAATATTCGCCTGTCCAGCATGCGGTGTGAGGGGCAAAGATCGGCCGTTAGGCTGATACCCGTTTCAGACGGCATGCCGCGTTCAATGCCCGCATCCTGTATGGCTACCGATTGTTTTTCGGCTTTGCTTATCGCTTTTTCGTAGGGCGTTTTTTTAAAGAAGGTACGGGTTTGAGTAAGAGTCATGGGTTTAACCTGGTAAAAGCTGCTTTCATTTACTTTTGTTTGCAAAGTCTGCGGGTTCACCAGCAGAAAATAATCTTTTCCCTGGTTCTCAAAACGGCGCAGAATGAGCCAGTCCTGGGGATAATTGTGTGCCCAGCCACAATAAACCCGGTAGTTGGTTATGTTGATGAAATTTTGCTGGGCGCGGCTCGTGATGGTCGATACACACACAACCAATGTTACCAGCAGGAATTTTATTAATGTTTTCATATTCTCTTCGCAAAGAAACGAATCCAAAAATTGTTTTACATGTTATGTAAGTTATAATGATATTTACCACCTGAAAGAATTGCGTACCATGACCCGTTTATCTGTCAATATTAACAAAATTGCCACACTGCGCAATTCGCGCGGCGGAAATAACCCCGATTTAATACAAGTTGCGAAAGATTGTGAACGGTTTGGTGCGCAGGGCATTACCGTACATCCCCGGCCTGATGAAAGGCACATCCGTTATAACGATGTTTTTGAACTGAAGAAAATAGTAACCACTGAATTTAATATAGAAGGCAACTGCCAGGAACAAAAATTTATCGACCTGGTTTTGGCCAACAAACCCGAACAGGTTACGCTGGTGCCTGATGCATTGGGCCAGATCACCTCGAACCACGGCTGGGATACCATTCAAAATCAGCATTACCTGAAGGATATGATCAGGGTCTTTAAAGATGCCGGGATACGCGTTTCAATATTCGTCGACCCGATACCTGCAATGGTTGAAGCCGCAGCTACTACAGGCACTGACCGGATTGAATTATACACCGAGGCCTACGCACATCATTACCCCCAGGGAAGGGAGATCGCCATAGCGCCCTATATACAAGCGGCTGAGGTAGCTCAAAAAGTAGGCCTCGGCATAAATGCAGGTCATGATCTTGACCTGCACAATCTAAAATATTTTGCTGAGAAAATATCTGGCCTCGCCGAGGTGAGCATTGGCCATGCGCTTATTTGCGATGCGTTATATTATGGTTTAGAGAATACGATACAAATGTATTTAAGGCAATTGGCTGTCTGAATTAGAATTTATGGAGTTTTTACAGCCTGGCAATAATTCTGCAAATTCATTAATTCGTTTCAGAATTATGTATTTAGTTCACATTTGACCTGTAAATGCCTTTTTTACCCTTTTTCTTTCCCTCTTTCCACCGAAGGTGAATGAGAGAGGGACGTCCAGCGCAGCGTCGACAGGGTGAGTAAAATCGCCGCCAGGCATCATTCGCAATGCAACCCGTTAATAGCACGTCGGCGATTTTACTCATCCCGACTTTGCTTCGCTCGTCGACCCTCTCTTTGGCTTCGCCTTAAAGAGGGTAAAAAGTAAAATCCAAATACTTTGAGAACTAAAAACATGATCCTAATTCGTTTTAATTCAGGTCCAGATTTATTAGTGTAAAACCATCGTCACTATATTATTACCCGATTGTTACTCAAAATCTAAAATTGTAACTTTGCAGCAAAATTTAGAGGGACATCGAATTCATGAAGTTGAACACAGATTATCAGGAGAAATTCCAGCAAAGGCACATTGCCCCGAACGCCGCTGATACGGCTCAAATGTTAAAAACGGTTGGCGTAGGTTCAATGGAAGAATTGATAGAACAAACCATTCCGGCAAACATCAGGTTAAAAAAACCACTTAACCTGCCAGCCGCTAAAAGTGAGTTCGATTATCTGAACACGCTAAAACAAACAGCATCAAAGAATAAAGTATTTAAATCATTCATCGGCCAGGGTTATTATGACGTGATCGTTCCGGGTGTTATTCAACGTAACATCCTGGAGAACCCCGGTTGGTATACCCAATATACGCCTTACCAGGCAGAGATAGCGCAGGGCCGTTTACAGGCTTTGCTGAATTTCCAGACGATGGTGATCGATCTTACCGGGATGGAAATTGCAAATGCTTCTTTACTGGATGAGGGCACTGCTGCTGCGGAGGCCATGTTTATGCAATACAGCCTGCGTAAAAATCAAAATGCAAAGGTGTTCTTTGTGTCTGATGAGGTATTCCCGCAAACCATTGATATTTTAAAGACGCGATCGGCGCCTTACGGTATTCAATTGCTTATAGGCGACCATAGAAATGTCGAACTAAGCGAAGATATGTTTGGTGCAATAGTGCAATATCCCGCTGGCGATGGTGCACTATATGACTACTCAGACTTTGCTGCAAAAGCGCACTTAAAAAACATAAAGCTAACTGTAGTTGCAGATATTATGAGCCTGGCGCTCTTATCTCCTCCGGGGGAATGGGGCGCCGATGTTGTGGTAGGTTCAACACAGCGATTTGGTGTGCCTATGGGTTTCGGTGGGCCACACGCAGCGTTTTTTGCTACCAAGGAAGAATACAAACGATCGATCCCAGGCCGTATTATTGGCGTTACTATAGATAATGCGGGAAATTATGCCTTGAGAATGGCGTTGCAAACACGTGAGCAGCACATTCGCAGGGATAAGGCAACTTCAAATATTTGTACGGCGCAGGCCCTGCTCGCTATAATGGCAGGTATGTATGCTATATACCATGGTCCGGAAGGTGTCAGATTGATAGCCCAAAGGATTCACGGCTTATCTGTATTGCTGG
>JANYAB010000656.1 GCA_025355225.1 Bacteroidota bacterium | reverse complement strand
ATCAACCTAATCCAACCCAATCAACCAATCCCTACGTCTGTATTATTCCCACATTAAACGCTTTTTCAATAGGCGCGTGGTTGGCGGCTTCAATGCCCATTGATATTACCTTTCGGGTCTCTAAAGGGTCAATTATACCGTCGACCCAAAGCCTGGCAGCCGCATAGTAGGGTGTAGTTTGGGTATTATAACGATCAGTTATTTCTTTTAATAGTTCTGCTTCTTTTTCTTTGGTGATCTCTTCTCCTCTTGCTTTCAGGGCCGATTCCTGTATCTGCAATAAGGTTTTAGCGGCTTGCGAGCCGCCCATTACCGCTATTTTGGCAGATGGCCACGCATAAATCAGGCGCGGGTCGTAGGCCTTACCGCACATGGCATAATTGCCGGCGCCGTAGGAGTTGCCGATAATAATGGTAAACTTTGGCACCACCGAATTAGCTACAGCATTCACCATTTTAGCGCCATCCTTGATAATGCCGCCATGCTCAGAACGGCTGCCCACCATAAAGCCGGTAACATCCTGCAAAAATACCAGCGGTATCTTCTTCTGATTGCAATTCATAATAAAACGCGTAGCCTTATCGGCAGAATCGGAATAGATCACACCGCCAAATTGCATCTCGCCTTTTTTTGATTTAAGCACCTTGCGCTGGTTGGCTACTATACCTACTGCCCAGCCGTCAACACGTCCCAGGCCGCAAATGATGGATTGCCCGTAACCTTCTTTATATTCTTCCAGTTCAGAATTATCCAGTAACCTGAAAATAACGTCCCGCATATCGTAGGGTTTTTCCCTGTTTTCAGGAAAAATTCCGTAGATCTCTTTTTCATCCAGTTTTGGTGCAGCGGGAGCTATACGGTCAAAACCAGCTTTAATGTAATCGCCGGTCATGCTCATGATCTTGCGAATCGAATCCAGGCAAGCCTGGTCATTGGGGTGTTTGTAATCGGTTACCCCTGATATTTCGGAAGTAGTAGTAGCGCCGCCCAGAGTTTCGTTGTCAACATCTTCGCCTATTGCTGATTTTACGAGATATGATCCCGCCAGGAAAACGGAACCTGTGCCATCCACTATCATCGCCTCATCGCTCATGATGGGCAGATAGGCCCCACCGGCCACGCACGATCCCATGATAGCGGAGATCTGGATAATACCCTGGCTGCTCATGATTGCGTTATTGCGGAAAATACGGCCGAAATGGTCTTTATCCGGGAAAATTTCATCCTGCAAGGGTAAAAACACACCTGCCGAATCAACGAGGTAGATAATGGGTAAACGGTTTTCCATCGCTATCTCCTGAGAACGAAGATTTTTCTTGGCTGTAATGGGAAACCATGCCCCGGCCTTCACCGTAGCGTCATTCGCAACCACCACACATTGCCTGCCCGATACATAACCGATACCGCATACTACGCCGCCTGATGGGCAGCCGCCATATTCAGCATACATTCCGTCACCGGCAAAAACGCCGACTTCGAGCCAGGGTTTGTCGTCATCAATTAAATAGGCCACCCGCTCGCGTGCCAGCATTTTGCCTTTTTCTTTTTGCTTGGCTGCGGCGTTTTCACCTCCTCCCAAATGTATTTTTTTTAGTTTGACGCCCAGATCATATACAAGCCGTTTATTGATATCTTCGTTTTTGTTGAATTCGATGTTCATTGGTGGTTTTGATAGGAAAATGTAATTTTAGCAATAATAGCTTATGAATTTCAAACTTAGTTATTATTGATCAGTTCACCTTTTCAATGGTTGAACAGCAATGATTTTATCATCTTCATCAAATAAAATACTTAATATTTCTAATGGCGGCTTATTAGCATCTCCATGTCGTGAATACCTGAAATTTGAATATGATTTACCGGTTGACGTTAACATAGTACCCGTACTATCCAAATCCCATTCATCATCTTTTAACGCTTCTTTTAAACCATTCAATTGCTCGTTTTTTACCTGTCCGACAACTTGTGGAGCAATATATTTCCTGGAATCATCAAATTTGCCTGCGCGTATATCAGCTAAAAATAATCTTATCTGTGCATCAAGCTGATTGATCTTTTCCTTTGATAAAGTTGGTGTAACTTTCCTTTTTGCAGGATTCCGAACATAAAGCCGTATAGTATGCGTTGGATTTATGCTCATATTCCCCTGCACCAAATGTTTATTTGACAAAGTAATATACATTTCGATATTTGTTGTATCGTTTTCCCACCGGTCTTTACGGGTTAAATCGCTTTTTTCGATCAACGAAGTGTCTTCTAAACTTCCCTCCACCTGGCTTTTACCATATTTGGTCGTGATCTGCTTAAGCAGATCATCGTATTTTAAAAAATAGGGTTTTAACTCCGTTAGCGACCTAACCAACGCTTGATTATCATGCCATTCGTAAAGAATATAATTTATAGATGAGTCTTTTTTTAAAGGGAAATAGTAAACCAATAAATCGGGTAAATTATTTTGTTCTCGTTTATAAATTATGGGCTGTCCTATATCTTCTTCATTTATATATTTAGCTTCGTTTTTAATTAGTTCGCCTTTATTTTCCAGTTCTACTGTACGAAAAAAGTCGATTTTCTTCTCTTTGATATTCAAGTTTATTTGTGCGAACAACAGGGTATTGTAACATAAAAAAATAGAAAGAAATAATAATTTTTTCATTCAACTAAGATAGGTTTAAAATTGAGAGGGTCGCCGCTTAACCGCCGATACCGACTTCACTATCGTCTCGCCATTAACCACTTTTTTAACGGGTTTCATTCGCGTTATTGAATTTGCATAGGCTGCTTCCAGCAATTGTTTCATATATTCTTCCGGGAAATCATCCTTGTCTTTTACCCCGATATACAGGTATAGACTGCCATCACCCTTCAGCATATTAGCCGGATCATCGATTTCAGTGCCACGGAGGAAGCCAAAATTTACATGTTCACTGTATACCGCTATACTGCAAAACACATCACCGGCCTTATCCGTGGGCGACCACCCAAAGGCAACCGCATTATAATTATCATAGATCAGTTCATTGGTATCTGGATAAAGGTCCCATACAAATTCCCTCAGCCACAAAGCCGCAGCCTTCACGTGGTCGGGGTAGGGAAGCAGGAATTTGACCAGGTCTTTGACTTCTTCTTTTGGCATTTTGCTTATAGAATAATTTCTACTAATTGTGAACTTTGTGCCGTGGTAAAATTAACCGCAAAGAGCACAAAGATTTTCACAGAGAATCACAGAGTTGGAAGTTATGAAAATATTAACCGGCACAGCAAAATATTTTAAGCAGCCTTGTTAATTAGCTTAAAATTAATTATTTCCCTTAATATAT
>JANYAB010000622.1 GCA_025355225.1 Bacteroidota bacterium | reverse complement strand
CCCAGAGTATGCGCGAAGGTTAGTATTACAGCAGTTAACACTGACGACCTTATGTTTGGCAGCAATACATGAATAAACGTTTGCCGTTCAGTTTTGCCCAGTGTGTACGAAGCCTGCGAAAGCGACAAGGGTAGCTGCTGTAATGCCGATTTAATCGGGCCGATCATAAAAGGCATACTATAAATTACCGAGGCCAATACCAGGCCCTGGAACGAAAATACAAACTGGACATTAAAGGTATGCTGCAGCCATTTACCTATGCCGTGCTGCGGACTAAATGCCAATAACAAATAAAAACCTAATACAGATGGCGGAAGTACCAGCGGCATCGTGATAATTGCTTCCAATATTATTTTAAATACCGACCGGCTTTTTGCAAGCCAGTAGGACAGGGGCAAACCAATAAGCAGCAACAGCAGGGTGGTGATGCCTGCTAATTTTAAAGTGAGCCCTATTGGGGTTAGATCCATGGATAGCCAAATGTAAAAATTCAAAGGTAAAAAGCCTCGTGGTTGGGGCTCAATAGCTATTAATAATTGGCTTTTACACTAAATCCAACGCCTGGCCCCTTTTTTTTCCAAAGATACTCGCTGGCTTGCCTGAAATAAGTGGAGCCAAAGAGGACAGCTGAAACACTAAAGGTGCTATCGGTAGCCGATTGTGCTTCAATCCACTCAAGGGTGATCAAAACATCTTTATCTACGTTTATATTATACTGGCTCAGGTCGATTGTTATTTTACCAGTTTGTTTATGCTCAACTTTATAAATAATATTCTCAGTTAAAATGTTATCGCCTGGTTTCCCGTCTTTCATTTCATAAATATTCACCCTTAATGTTAAGCGTTCAAATGAATTTTGAATGATAAAAAAACTGAGGTTTTCGATGTTCGTGTTCGGATGTTTTATAGGTATTCTAACTCCTGCCTGGGATCCAATTGAATTTGATCCAAAGCCCAGGCCTAGCAATTTTGATACAGTTTCGTAGCCAAGTATTTTAACATTGACCCGTTTGGCGTTAATGGTGACCTGTTTTAACTCCTTGACAGCCTTTTCTAACGAAATGTTTAAAGGGCCGCCTTTGAATTTATCCCTAAGCTCAGCAACTAAAAAAGCCTTGCTTTGATACCCCACACTCGAAAATTTCAGCGTATCATTATTGTTGACTTTAGTATCCAGATCAATCTTAAATTCACCTTCTGCATTTGAAACTGTACCGTTGGGTTTATCGGTTATTCCAATACTAACATATGGAACCGGCTTATTGCTTTCCGCATCGAGAACAACACCCTTTAAGCTATTTTGAGAAAAAGTTAGTGAACACTTGAATATAAACAACAAGAAAAATAGTGTGCATCTCATGAGTTTAGGTTTTAATATTATTAGTAGATAGGTGTGATAACGTAAAGATGCCATCTATTTATGAAAGACTGTAGTTAAATAATGTTAAGTGGTGTTAAGTATTGTTAAATGGGGCAGAGGCTTAACCCTCATATTGAGTTTAGTGAAACGGAATTCGGATCAGTTGGACACTTATAAATAAAAAGCAAGTATTGGTGATCGACCTTGAACGTCCCTCAATTTTCTTATTAAGAGTAGGCTGTTACTCACAGCGTCATCAAATGCGCGGCTATTAAGTACAAGTTAAATTTTAATTAAATGCGGCTGCTTGCAGCAACTTTTTCGTCTTTTTTTCGTAAACGGTTAACTAAAAAGAAACAGGAATGAAAAAATTGATGGTGGGGATTTGGCTTGTATTCCTTTTCTGCACGGTAGGCGCTTTGTTTTGGTACAACGAATGGGTGTACCATTTGCCTACGCCTGTTCCGGAAAATTACAAGCCTGTTAGCCAGGGTAAGATCATTAAATTAAACGGCCCGTTAGAAGCAGACCACAGCAAGCCCCTCTTCTTACATTTCTTTAATCCAGACTGTCCCTGCTCTCGTTTTAATATTTCGAATTTCAAATCGTTGGTAAAAAAATATGGCCAACAGGTGAATTTTGTAATCGTCGTAATGAACAATAAATTCTATACGGCTAAACAGATACAGGATAAATTTGATTTAAATGTCCCGGTTTTGTTCGATGCATCTATAGCTGTTTCCGTAGGGGTCTATTCTACACCTCAAGCCGCCCTGTTGGATACGCAGCACAAATTATATTACCGGGGGAACTATAACAGCAGCCGTTATTGTACGGACGAAAAAACCAGCTATGCGAAAATAGCTTTAGAGGGTTTGCTGCATGATCACGCTCGCCTGGTTTTTAGCCAGCTGGCTTTAAGGGCCTATGGCTGCCGGTTGCCAAACTGCACACGATAACTAAGAATTAATATGAATAATCAGCTTAATATACCTACTAACCAGGCCCACGCCTTCCAGTTTGAAGTAAAAGAAAGATCGGACAAGTTAATGGATTACTTTCTGATCAGTTATTTTTTAGTCGGACTGGCATTTGCCGGTTTTTATGGCACCTGGCTGATCGCCTTCGGCGTAGGCGGGCTTTCGCTCCTGGCCTATTATTCCGTAAAAATAGCTTTGCCAGATTCATCACTGTATCAATATGTTTTAAGTACCGTGCTTGGTGTTTTTATGGCGCAGTTTATTTATCAAATGCACGGGCAGTTTGAAATGCACTTTTTTGCCTTTATCGGCAGCGCTTTACTCATAACCTACCAGAAGTGGAAGCTGCAGATACCCATGATGATTGTGGTGGTAATTCACCATGCTTCCTTAGGCTACCTTCAGGATATTGGCTTTTCCAAAGTTTATTTTACGCAACTGGATTATTTTAACCTCCAGGCATTTATCACCCATATCTTTCTGTCGGCGGTGATATTTTTTATCTGTGGATTATGGGCCTACCAGCTAAAAAAATACAATGAAAAACAGATACTTCAGGCACTGCAAATGGCTGAACTACAAAAAGAAGCCCAACTTTCCATAGAGCGAAAACTGAATGAAGAAGCGCTCGAGAACTCCAATCAGCAATTAAGAAAATCTAACGCGGAACTGGAAAAGGCCCGCGAGGACGCCGATCAAGCCAATAAGGCGAAGAGTATATTCCTGGCGACTATGAGCCACGAGATCCGTACACCTATGAACGGTGTGATCGGGATGTCCGCTCTGTTGGGGGAGACCGCCTTAACGGAAGAGCAGCGGATGTTTACCGAAACGATCACCACCTGCGGCGAAACGCTGATCAACGTGATTAACGATATTCTGGATTTTTCCAAAATTGAATCCGGAAACCTTGAGCTGGAAAGCGAAGATTTCGACCTGCGCCAGTGCATCGAGGATGTTCTTGATATTTTTGGCACCAAGGCCACGCATATTGGTTTGGACCTGGTTTACCAGATTGCTGATAATGTACCGCTGCAGATAGTTGGAGATAATTTACGGCTTCGGCAGGTGTTGATCAACCTGGTTGGTAATTCGATGAAATTTACAGAGCGCGGCGAAGTTTGCATATTTGTCAACTTGCAAAAAACCAGATCAGACGGGACATTGCAGTTAAGATTTGACGTACGGGATACAGGAATAGGGATACCCGAAGATAAATTAAACAGGCTATTTATAGCGTTCTCCCAGGTTGATTCTTCCACTACGCGAAAATATGGAGGCACCGGGCTTGGCCTTGCGATCTCCGAAAAATTGGTCAGATTAATGGGTGGGGAGATCAGTGTAAAAAGTCAGCCCGACCAGGGTTCTACCTTTTCATTTACGGTTTGCACCAACGCAGGCGTCAAAGTCATTGAACCCTATATTTATTATAATATGGATGACCAGGCAGGTAAGAAGATACTGGTGGTTGATGACAATGCAACAAATAGGGATATTTTGAGACGCCAGTTTGAATATTGGAAATTACAACCGGTAATGGCGAGCTCGGGCGAAGAAGCATTGGCTATTTTATCAAACAACGGAACGGTAGATCTCGTCATTACAGATATGCAAATGCCGGGTATGGATGGCATGATGCTGGCAGCGCTCATCCGTGAACAATATGCCCATATTCCGATTATCCTGTTAAGTTCAATTGGTGAAGAATTTAAAAGTGACCAGCGCGGGCCCTTCGCTTCGATTATGACCAAGCCAATCAAGCAGCATATATTGAGCAAACAAATCCTTAATGCACTTCAGCCGCATACGTCGCCACCTGAGGAGCCGGTTATCAGAAAAAAGCTGTCAACGGACTTTTGTGAGAAGTTTCCGTTATCAATACTGATAGCAGAAGATAACCTGATGAACCAGCATGTAATTATGCATATTCTGCATAAAATGGGTTACGAACCAGAACTGGTTAAAAACGGAAAAGAAGCCGTTGAAGCCGCCAATAATAAGGATTATGACATGATCCTGATGGACATGCGAATGCCGGTTATGGATGGAGTAGAGGCAACCCAGGTTATCCGGCAAACGGTTGTAAAACAGCCTGTAATTATTGCACTGACCGCAAACGCAATGGCGGATGACGAAGAAGCTTGTTTGAAAGCCGGAATGGATGATTATATCGCCAAGCCTGTTAAACTGGAAGAGCTGATGAGCAAGTTTGAAAAATGGTATACAACAGTCAGGTTGGTTTAAGTTTGGCGCGTGTACTTTGAACTTTAAAAGTGTCAAACTTTTATAACCGTCAACAAATCAGTCTGTCATTATAATAGTTTCCGGCGATGGTAGAGCGTGCCAATAAAAAAATAAATTAATACTCGAATCCGGGGAAAACTATATGAAATATGCTCCAGCAGCCGTAGTCAAGAGAAAGATATAGTTTAAAAGGGCCATTGAAATCAATAATCTCTCCGTTTTCTAAAACAGCGGAATATCTTACAGCTCCTTCTGCGTGACCTAAACCCGTGTCCTCCTGTAAGTTGAAACTAATTTCATTAATAATATATTCCTGGTTATTAAAGGAAGTATAAGCATCGAAAATACGTTTAAGTTGCGCTGCTACTTCACCTTTACTTAGTATCGTTCTATCGGGCAATATAAAGGTATCTGCTAATTCCCAGCTATGTTCGTCGAGGCTTTGGTTGAACCAGCCGGATAAAAATTCCAAAGCCTTGTTTTCAATATCCAGTTTGTGGTCGGGGTGAAATTCTTCGTAATCAAAGTGCATCGTCATTCCCGGCAACATAAAATCGTTGGTTTCATGATCAAATAACTCTTCGGTAATGAAAATATATTTAGTGCGGCTGGCATACTCGCCGCTAAAACTTACTACTATATTTTTTTGAAATAAAAAATCTGTTATTTCTTGCAAAGCATCTTCTATTAAGTCGTCATTCAATTCATCTGATCTTTTAAAATCAGGTTTTCCTAAAAGGTCATATAGTTTAGTTTGTTTAGAATGGGCATAATTATGTTCAAATGCCAGCACGTGTTTAAGAAATTCATTCTCAATTTCCGGATCGATAGTGGAAATAGAATGGGGTTCGGCGCCCAATTCAGCCTTTAATTTTAAACGTAATAACTCATTTTCCATCCGCAGGTTTTCCTCCGGGTCATTGCTCAGCGGGTGTTCTGACTCTTCATTATCGTTGGGATTTTCCATGTAAAGTATTTCTTGTTAATATGATCAAAGATGGTTGTCAAAATACAGAATTACCCGCAAATACTATGTTTATAAAATCCTCTTTAATTTAGTATTTTTCGCATCGATAACCGTAAAAATTTACTGTGAAAAAAAAACCGCTGCTTACCTACATTATTTTTGTTTTTATAGCTGTGACCGCAGCATACTCCAATCATTTTTATAACGGCTTCCATTTTGACGATATGCATTCGGTGGTGGACAATGCCTATATCCGCAACCTTAAAAATGTTCCGCTTTTTTTTAAGGATGGCACTACCAGCAGCGTACTCCCCCAAAACCAGGCTTATCGCCCCGTTGTTGAAACCTCGCTGGCTTTGGATTACTGGCTGGGTAATGGTTACAACCTGTTTTTCTTTCATCTTTCTACCTTTATGCTCTTCCTTTTACAGGGACTCCTCATGTTCTTTTTTTTTAAAAAGCTATTTAACCTTTCCTCATCCAATAAAAACATTGGATACGTAGCGCTGTTTGCGGTAGCCTGGTATATGCTGCACCCTGCCATTGCCGAAACGGTTAACTATATTATTGCTCGGGCTGATGTGCAGTCAACGCTGGCCGTAATAGCTGGTTTTGTTCTCTATACCAATTCACCTTTTTGCAGACGGACGTTTATTTATCTTCTCCCGGTGGGCATTGGCATTTTGGCTAAACCTCCTGCAGTGATGTTTGCTCCGCTTTTGTTTTTTTATGTCCTGATGTTTGAAGAAAAGCTTAGCCTGCCTGATATCTTCAAAAAAATACATCTTAAACAATTTTGGAACAGTATTCAAAAAAGCCTTCCAGCTTTTGTTTTTTGCACTTTATTATACCTATTGGTAAGTAAACTTACTCCAAAGACCTGGGAACCCGGAGGCAATTCTCCTATACATTATTTGATTACCCAACCCTATGTAATACTGCATTATTTCTGCACCCTATTCTGGCCGACGGGCTTAAGCGCCGACTCGGATTGGGGCGTATTATCCAATATATGGGATGCCCGTTTTTTTATTGGCTGCTTGTTTATCATAGTGTTGTTAGGCATTGCTTTTTATACTTCAAAAACCGCATTGCTGCGACCCATTAGTTTTGGCATTCTTTGGTTTTTTATTGCGTTGGCGCCAACCTCGAGCATTATTCCTTTGGGAGAGGTTTTAAACGATCATCGTATGTTTTTCCCTTTCGTTGGATTGGTGATCAGTGTAACCTGGACTTTAGGCCTGCTGGTGTTTAAGTTAACCGGAAGCGTTAATTCGACAGCAGTAAAATATAAGGTTTTTATTTTGCTGCCTGCATTGGTGTTGCTTTGCACCTGCGCCTTTGGCACCTACAAACGGAATGAAGTTTGGCATACTGAAGAAAGTTTGTGGTTTAATG
>JANYAB010000580.1 GCA_025355225.1 Bacteroidota bacterium | reverse complement strand
CAGGATATGGAATGATACGCTCAATTCCATCAAGCTGCAGGTGAATAGTTTGAGTATGCTATCGGGTGCTGAAAATTCATTGCTGGCTTACTACCCGATGAACGAAGGAAAGGGTTTGGTTGCATTCGATAAAGCACATGGTTCCAATGCGGCACTGAATGGATTGTGGAGCACACCTGCCGGTAAGGCCATCAGTCTTAACGGTAACGGCTATGCGAAACTGAATACTTCATTTGCACCGGTGTTGGCTGCAATGGATTATACCATAGAGCTGTGGTTTAAGGGGGATGCTACACAAGCAAACAGTACATTGGCCAGTAATGGTAAAGGCGATGGCACAGAGTTCGGCGGTTCGCTTAACCTGTTCAACCTTGGTTTTGAAAGCGGCCTGCTAACTTTCCAGAACAATGGTTTTAAAATACAGGCCACTGGCAATTATCTTGACAATAAATGGCATCATGTAGCGGTTGCGGTGAACCGTAATTCAGGCAGTGCACAGCTATTGGTAGATGGTGTGCTTAACCAGTTCTCTGACGCTAAGAATTTGGGAGGAATTGCAGCGGCTGCTACCTACCTGGGCGTTAGAACCTGGTATAGTGCAGATGCTACGACAGTACCAAAATTTGACCGTTATTTTAAAGGATACATTGATGAATTCAGGATATGGAATACCTACATGAATCAAACGCTGGTATCAAAAAATAACAATGTACGTTTGATGGGTAATGAATTCGGGCTGATGGCGTACTACCCTTTTGAGAACTATGAAATGTTCCAGGGCAATACCAGTTTGTATTTTTCGCTGAAGGATTTAAAAGTACAGGAAGACGTTAATGCCATTGTACCTGATGCCGTTTTGCTGAATGCTGCAGCCAGCGATGAGGCTGCGTCGGACTGATGCGAAGCCACCTTGAACTCCTCCAGTGCATCGGGAGGCGGCGCGGTAGCAAAGGAGTTGGTGAAGCGCATGTTGTTCTCCACGCCGTCCAGCGTGTAGTTGTTCATCATGTGGCGCATTCCGTTCACCGCCGGACTATAGCCGCCGGTAATCTGAAAAGTTCCCTGCTGGCCCACCTGGACAGGCGCTACGCCCGGCGACAAGAGCATCAATTGCGAAAAGACGCGTCCATTCAGGGGGATCTCGACAATCTCCTGTTGCTGAATTACAGTGCTGATGGTGGCTTCCGTCTTGTCGACCGCAACGGTTTGACCTACCACCTGAACCGTATCCGAAACCGTACCCAGAATCATCTTTGCATCGATAGTGCGGGCTTCGCCCGATTGCAGCGGGAACTCGGAGACTTTGTAGGTCTGAAAACCGTTGGCTGTGACGGTGAGACTATAACGGCCCGGGGCCACGGAAGGGATGACGAACGTCCCCGCCGAATTGGTCATCGCCTGACGCTCGGTGGAAGTCTCCAGGCTCTGGAGAACCGCCTTCGCGCCGGTGATCTCCACCCCGCTGGGGTCAGTGACAGTGCCGTTGATTTGCCCGAAGTTTGTCTGTGCCATGGCGGTCGCGGCTGCGAAACAGATAGCGGCGATTAGCAGGTTTACTTTCATATCGGCCCTCCTCTAAATGGTAAAACCAGGTTCGACCAGGGAAGCTTGTTCTACGATGTGCCTGAGTTTAGCATGGACTTCTTGATCGGTCAATGTGCCCATGGAGCGCCGGATCGACTGAATCCGGCGTTGACAGTGAAGTTTGTCTGGGGTATGGTTAGACCACATTCAACCATATGCGTAGGCGCGATTACTTGAAATCAACGGCGGCCCTCGCCGGAGCGGCTTTTTCACCCGTTGGCGAGAAGTTTCTGAGTGCACAAGAGGTCAGCGCCAGGCGCGGCCTTCCTCCGCTCAAGATCACAAAGATCCGCACGATCCAAACACGCCCGAATGCCGGCTGGACGATCGTAAAAGTGGAAACCAGCGAGCCCGGTCTGTATGGAATCGGCTCGGCGGGAGATTTTTTCCGACCTGGAACCATCCCTCCCGCAGTGGAGGTATTGGCGCAGGGTTTGCTCGGCCGCGACCCTGATGAAATCGAGGACATCTGGCAGAGCAGCTACATGAGTTCGCTCTGGCGCAATAACGCGACCATGAACCTGGCGCTCAGCGGAGTAGATATGGCGCTGTGGGATTTGAAGGGCAAACGCGCGAGCATGCCCGTTTACCAACTGCTCGGGGGACGCTGCCGCGTTGCGGTTCCAGTCTACGATCACGCGCACGAGTCTACTTCGTTTGATGGGGTGGTGGAGGGAGTCCGTGCTTCCACGGAGCGCGGCTTTACGCACATTCGCATCCAACTGGGTGGATACGGAGGAGGCGGCTTCATTGATCCAGGCAAAGGAGAGAGGCCGGTAGGAGGACCCAAAGGGCGCGTCTTCGACGAAGATCTTTACATTGAAACCATCCCGAAGCTATTTGAATATGTGCGCAGCAAGGTGGGTTTCGAGCCAAAGCTGCTTCACGACGCACAGGAGCATTTCACGCCACTGAAGGCGATTCAACTGGCCAAACTATTGGAGCCGTCCCGTCTTTTCTTCCTGGAAGACGTGCTGAATCTGGAGCAGATTCCCTGGTACCGCGCCCTGCGCCAAGCAACGGTGACTCCGCAGGCAGCACATGAGAAGCTAACCAGTCCGGCAGAGTATATGCCTCTCATCTCCGAGCGGTTGGTCGATTTCATTCGCTTTCGGGTTTCCAAAGTGGGAGGCATCACACCGGCACGCAAGATCGCGGCCATGGCGGAGTTGTACGGAGTGCGCACCGCTTTCCAGGAGGGCGGCGACAACGATCCCGTGAATCTGGCGGCCGCGATGCACCTGGACAGCTCCATCGTAAATTTCGGCATCCAGGAAGAGAACCACTTCACCGATCAGGAACGCGAGGCTTTTCCGGGCGCTCCGCTGGTCCAGCGCGGGTTTCTTTACCCGAGCACGCAACCGGGCTTGGGAGTGGAAATCAACGAAGTCCTCGCCGCGAAGATGCTGACGTCCACGCCTGGCCGGCCGGGAATGTACTATCCTCCGGACCGCAAGATCGACGGGACCTTTGTCCGTCCATAGTTGAACCCTGCTAGTGCTTAATTGCATAAGTTAACAATAGTATTACGGAGTTGGCTGCCCTTCACCTCACGCTTACGCCAGTGGAAGGGTTTTGGGTTTTCATTGGTT
>JANYAB010000554.1 GCA_025355225.1 Bacteroidota bacterium | reverse complement strand
GGTCACTTTCGCGTGGCGAGAGGGGTCACTTTGCTTTGGCGAAGTGGGGTCATCATCACGAGGCAAAAGGGTCCTTCTTCAATCGGTCTGATGGGGGCATTTTATTGAGTTTTATCCACCGTTCCGGGTGTTCCACATTTTAAGTGGAACGCCCTGAAAAGTGGACATTATTCGGATGCTTATCCCCTCTTTAGCGAACTCTACGATTCAGGAAATAATATTGTCCTATTTATACAATGCTGGTAAAAAATGCCATATTCTGGGCTGCGAAAAATAAATGACCTAAAGGCCGGCGTAACGGGTAACCGGCTTTTTAAAATTGCAAGAAGTATTGACTGGTTTGCGAAATTTTTCGTCAATTTAGAACTTCATTCTGAGCTTACTATAATAACTAAGCGCTTTTATAAAGCGTTTATTCTATTCACCCGGATTCAATGACGATAAAAAACATTTTATTAATTGTTATTTGCAGCGCATTACTTCCTATCGCCAAAGCTCAACCCAGCATCGGCATTCCCGCCATAAAAAATTATATTCATACCGACTACAATGCCAGTGCTGAAATTTTTGGGGCAAGCCAGGACAAGAATGGCATCCTCTATTTCGCTAATAATGATGGCTTATTGACGTTCGACGGAAGCTATTGGAAAATATACCCATTACCCAATAAAGCGGCTGTTAAATCATTAGCGATCGACCCCTCGGGCAGAATATATGTGGGCGGGCAGGACGAGATTGGATACTTCTTTCCTAACAGGGAAGGCCTGTTAAAATTCCACTCCATAAAACAATTGATGCCGGTAAAGGCCAGGCAATTTGCCGATATCTGGAATGTGGTTCTCTTCAATAACGAAGTCTTTTTCCGCACCATTGAATGCATATTCGAATACAGGGGCAATAAGATCAGGACATTTGACGCTTATGGCGGCTGGCGCCTGCTAACGCGAACAAGCAGCAGGCTATATGCTGAAGATAAGGATGCGGGCCTAATGATCTTCAAAAACGGGCAATGGCAGCGCTGTTTCGGAAAAACGCAGACGGCAGATCCGCATGTTACCGGCATAATGGATTATAAGAATGACACCCTCGTTGCCACCACTTTTAAAAACAGGCTATTTTTTTTGAACGGATCGGCCTTGACCAAAAAGACAACTGCAATAGACGCCATCTTGCACAACGATATAGTCAACTGCTCAAAAAAGATCGGTGATGACGAATACGCGATCGGTACTATGGCGAACGGCTTGCTTATTATTAACAGCAACGGTAAACTGCTTGGGCAATTCTCAACTACCGATGGGTTACAAAACAACAATGTACACGCAATTCTGCTTGATGCGGATAACAATTTATGGTTAGGTCTTGAAAATGGCGTCGGCTTTATTAATTATAACACGTCTATCAGGCATATTTACCCTTCCAAAGACAACCAGCTAAAGGGCAATGCGGTAAGCGTTTTCGGGGGCAGGTTGTACATCGGTACTTCAAATGGTTTGTTCAGCGTCCCGCTTGATATCAGGCAAAGAGACATCAGCGCCAATAAGGGAATATTCACCGAAGTGGTTAATACCAAAGGGAAGATATTAAGTTTGAACGAAGTAGACGGTCATCTTTTAATGGGCCACCAGGATGGGGCAATGGTAGTGAACGGAAACCAGGCAAAACCAGTGACCACGGATCACGGGGTATGGATGCTTAAAAGTATGCCGTCCTCGGGCGATATTATTGCAGGAACGTTTACGGGGTTACAATTGATCAGGTATGAAAACGGCTATTTCAAACCCATCACAAAGATCGACGGGATCTACGAGTCTCTCGGCAATTTAGCCCGCGATAATAATAATGCTATCTGGGCAACTCATCCTTACCGCGGGGTATATAAAATACTTTTATCTGCTGACAGGACAAAAATAAGCCGCTACACGCAATATACCGTCAAAGACGGGTTACCGTCGGCATTAAACAATCATGTTTACTTCATTAAAAAAAAGATCGTGGTGGCTACCGAAAAAGGTATTTACGAGTATGATGAGGCTAAAAACAAATTTAGCCCTTCAGCTTTCTATCGCCCCATTTTTGGCGACGCAGCAGTTGAATATTTAACGGACGATAGCCTGGGCAATACCTGGTTCATCAGCAACCAGCGCGTGGGGGTGATCGACTTTGGTAAACCCACACCCCGTGCCCGGTACAGCGTTATTTATTTCCCCGAGCTGGCCGGCCAGATGGTAAAAGGGGCCGAATATATTTACCCCTATAACATGGAAAATATATTTATTGGCTCAAGCGATGGTGTATTCCATTTAAACTACCGCAAATATGTCCAATCGGGACATAAGCTGAACGTATTGCTGTCATCAGTAAAGGCGATTGCCGAAAAAGACAGCCTGATCTACGGAGGCTTTTTTATGAAAAACAACCAGGTATCGGCAGACCAGGATATAGGGCAAATCAGCACGCTTGCTAATCATTGGAATTCCTTTCATTTCGAATACTCATCAACCCTTTATGCCGGGAAAAGCAATGAGGAATTTTCTTACAAGCTCATCGGGTTCGATGAGACATGGTCCAAATGGTCGGCAAAAACGGAAAAGGACTACACTAACCTGCCCTACGGATGGTATACCTTTTCGGTGAAAGCGCGCAATAACCTGGGTATTGCTTCGGCCCCTGTTAATTACACCTTTATTGTGAAGCCGGCCTGGTATCAAACCGTCTGGGCCTACCTGTTCTACCTGTCGATAGCAGGCCTGCTCATTTATTATGCTTCAAAAATACAGCGCCGCCGGTTAGCCATTCAGCAAAAGAAACATGAGGAGGAACAACAAAGATTAAGCTACCTGCACAGCCTGGAACTTGACCGGAACGAGAAAGAGATCATCTCCCTCAAAAATGAGAACCTGGAATCAGAACTTCATTTTAAGAATAAAGAATTGGCAACTATGACCATGCACCTGGTCGACCGGGGGCGTCTGCTGTTAA
>JANYAB010000423.1 GCA_025355225.1 Bacteroidota bacterium | reverse complement strand
GCCTGCTATTGGCGAAAGCGTGGATCTATAAAGCAAAAGGCCTCCGGATTATCAGGAGGCCTTTTACTTTGGAAAGAACTACATTTTCATTGTAGTGTCTTTTGTTTTTTTCTTCATCTTCATCTTACTGCCCTTTTTCTTCATCTTCATTTTGCCAGTGTCAGCAACCGCGGTCACATGCGTGAATGCAGAAGCACTGCTACCGAAACAGATTGCTGCTAAAGCAATCATAGCAAGTGTTTTTTTCATGGTTTTTAAGAGTTTTATGGTTTTAAACGTTAACGATAAAATAACAATATAATTTCAAATTGTTTTTTAAATTTTCATTTAAATTATAGTACCATGGGGTATTATCGCCCTCTTTTTTACAACTACAATCCCATCCTGAACGGTATGGGTGCCATAATCGCCATCTTCCAGTTTTTCGCCGCAATTTATTTGCACGTCATTACCGATATAGGTGTTCTTGTCGATAATAGCATTTTTAATGTGGCACCTGTCGCCGATACCCATTATTGGTGATGCGCTAACACGCGATTCCTCAATTTGCTCCAATGTTTGGTAATTATCGCTTCCCATTACATAGCAGCTTTCAATGATGGTCCCAAAACCAATACGGGTACGGATACCAATTATCGAGCGGGAAATTTCGCTGGCATTAATTATGCACCCATCCGCAATGATAGTTTTTTCCATATGGGTTCCCGAAACCTTGGAAGGCGGGAGCATACGTGCCCGGGTAAATATGTAATTCTTATCAAAAAGGTTAAACTGCGGTATCTCATCCGTCAAACCCAGGTTAGCCTCAAAAAAGGAAGGAATGGTTCCAATATCGGTCCAGTAGCCCTCGTACTGAAAACTAACCACCTTATGTGTCGTAATAGATTGAGGTATAATTTCTTTCCCAAAGTCAGCCCTTTCATTGCCTTCCAAAAGTTCATATAAAGTCTTTCGGTTAAAAATATAAATGCCCATGGAGGCAAGATACAGGCGGCCCTGAGCAACCATTTCATCACTTACGTCAGATGCCCAGCTTTCAAAATCCTTTTTGGGTTTTTCAATAAACGAGGTGATCATGCTCTCCTTATTGGTTTTCAGTATGCCAAATCCCGGCACATCATTAGCATGAACGGGTATTGACGCAATGGATATATCCGCATGGTTCTTAATGTGGTTTTCTATCATCGCCGCAAAATCCATTTGATATAACTGATCGCCCGAAAGGATAAGTACATAGTCAAACTCGTGCACAGCAAGGTGATGAAGGCTTTGCCTTACCGCATCAGCAGTGCCCTGGTACCAGGAAACACTTGATGGGGTTTGCTCGGCAGCCAGGATATCAACAAAGGCATCGCTGAAACTACTGAAGTGGTACGTGTTTTTTATGTGTTTGTTTAACGACGCAGAATTAAACTGCGTTAACACATAAATTCGCGTTATGCCCGAATGCAGGCAATTGGAGATTGGAATATCTACCAGGCGATATTTACCGGCAATTGGTACGGCCGGTTTTGAACGTGTTGCGGTAAGCGGCGATAGGCGGCTTCCCTGGCCACCGCCAAGCACAATGCAAATTACTTTTGATGTCATATAGCAGGTTTTAAACTCTCATAAAGATTTATGTATTCTAAGGCCGAACGATCCCATGAAAAATCGAGCGCCATCATTCGTTTTCGTAATAATTGTAAATGCGGGGTGGTTTCGTAAAGTTTTGCAGCCCGGTCTAACGCATGGACCATATCATTTACATTAGGCTGAATAAAACGTATACCATAACCGCCCTCCTCGCCAAAATCAATAACCGTATCTTTTAATCCACCGGTAGCTCTTACTACTGGAATAGTGCCATATCTAAGTGCGTATAGCTGGTTTAAACCGCAAGGCTCCACGCGCGACGGCATCAGCAAAAAATCAGACCCGGCATACACCAAATGGGCAAGTGCCTCGTCATAGCCGATATAAACATTGCACTGCTTTGGGTACTTCTCTTTCAGTTCCAGCAATTCTTCCTGCACCGGTATATCGCCTGCACCTAATATAAAGAAATTAATTCCATCCGGGTGCAAAAGAATGCTTTTTTTTATGGCCTCTGCCAATAGGTCGGCCCCCTTTTCAACAACCAGGCGCCCGATAAAGGACACAAGCGGTTTATCAGACGATAACCCAAACCTGCTGCACAAAGCCTCTTTATTTTTTTGTTTCCCGGCTGTCAATTGCTTTAAGGAATATTTTTCGGCGATCATGGAATCTGTTTTTGGGTTCCATATCTGTGTATCTATCCCATTAATTATCCCAAAGCCTTTTGCCCGCTCAATATAGAACAAGTACTCCAGGCCGTTTGAATTAATAGTTAGCTCTTCCAGGTAGCTTGGCGATACGGTGGTGTAGCGCCAGCAACATTTTACCGCTGCGGCCAATGGATTTATTCCCCCGTTCCAATCCAGCAGACCGGTTTGGGTAAGATCGATTTCCGGAAGATAGGAGAGTTTATCCCAGCCAAAAGCACCATGATACTGCCCGTTATGTATTGTAAATATGGTCGGGATATTTGCTAACCGGGTATATAATTTAGAATGATAAAGTAAAAATGGCACCAGCCCGGAGTGATGATCGTGGCAATGGATAAGGTCCGGTGATTGCTGCGACCAGTTTATCCAGTCTAAAAACGCGATCTGGAACGCAATAAATTGTTCCGTTTCGTCAGGATAGCCGTAAACATTTTCCCTATCCAACAAGCCAGGTATCCGTACTAAATATAACTCAAAACCCAGTTTATCAGTGCTTTCCTTTAGTATTTCGAAATAAAACCGGCGTATCCCCAATAAGGAAGAGGCTTTGAATACCACTTCGAACTCGTTCTCGTGTACAAATTTCCTGTCGTAGTAAGGCATTACAACAGCAGCTTGTAAACCAAGCATATTTTGGTATTTGGGCAAAGCGCCAACCACATCGGCCAGTCCGCCAACTTTGGCTACAGGATAACATTCGGCACTCAGGTGAAAAACTCTCATTTATAGGTTGATAAAAGGCTCAATTTAAGCAAAGAAATAGTAAATAATCAACTTTATGCGTCTTAATATATTTAAAAAATAATTTTTATTATTTGTTCAATCGCAAGGGCAGTTCGCTTTTAAATTATAAGCATCCTGTTTATTTTTTTGCAAAATCGATATTTTTTAGAACATATATGTCGTCTTTTTTGCGAAAGTGGTAATTGGGAAGATTAAAGGGGGAAAGGTAAAAAGGTTAAAGTTTAATAACACGGACGGACAAACTCGCCCTCGTTTGTCATGTTACAACATCGTGAAGCATCTGCTGCACAAAACATGTCCGTTACCTGCCGCTTATAGAAGATTCTTCGCTGTCGCTCTGAATGACAATCGCTTAAAAAAACCCGTTTACCTTTCGCCTTTACCCTTTCACCTTTTTACCTCGTTTGAGACAAAAATCATAACCCAAAACAATTTAATTAACCGATTTAATTAACTGATTGTGTGTAAATTATTGTGACAGTTAAATAATTAACTCATTATTGCAACACATTGAGGGCCGTCGCCGTAAACACACGCAGAAGTATTGAAATAGCATGCAACAAAAAACAGGATTTTTCGTGCCTGAAAACAACCCGGTTAACGTTGATAAATGGAGAAACATCCCGGTATGGTGCGCAGGAATTGTAATCTCGGTCGCACTCATCGTGCTGTTAGGCTGGTGTTTTGATATCAGTTGGTTCAAAGCTCTTCTTTCTGACGGTGTGAATATGACGGTGAATACGGCGCACCTGCTCATCCTGGGCGGTCTTTGCCTGGTTTTACTGCATTCGGGAAATATGCGCGCCGCGCGCCTGCTGCTTATTATAATACTGCTGTTTTCGCTGGCCATAGTTTATGAGCATATTTCAGGCGCCGATCTTCACATCGATCAGTTTTCGACCCCAGGCTATTTCGGCCGGATGAAAACGGGCAGTTCTGGCCGAACTCCATTACTGATGGCGCTGTATACCGTACTTAGTTCGGCAGCCATGTTGTTAAGCTCATATAAACGCTATTATACGGCTCAATTTGTAGGCAGCACGCTTATCGCGCTTATTTATATTTCTATCCTGGGCACATTGTTCCATTTCCTGGGATCTTTTCTTTCAACAGGTGTCGCCGGGCCCGCGTTTCATACTGCCGTTTCGCTGCTGCTGCTTGCTGCCGGCACTATCCTGTTAGAACCTAACGAGGGCTGGATAAAACTGATATACCACCGCATAGCGCGGAAAAACATGCTGGTATATCTTTTGGGATATATACTGGGGGCAGCGCCGCTTTTTGCCGCGTTGTACCTGTTCGTTATTAAAAACAGCGTTATTGCCCCGGCTTCAGATATGCTTGTGCTGTTTCTCTTAACTATCATCCTTAGCGTGCCTATCGTTTATTTCCTTGCGCAGTTGTTGAACAGGCTGAATGATGAGGTGCGCGGAGCTCACGACCAGTTGAGGATAGCGGTGCACGCCTCTGGCGCCGGCGTTTGGGACCTGGATCTGGAGCAGGGCCTGCTATCTCATTCTACCCAGTTTGCCCAGCTATTTGGCAACCCAGAAAAATCCCTGGTTACACCCCAGGAGCTTTGGAGTTGTTTTCACGCCGATGACGTGAACCAGGCGAAGGTTGCTTTTGCGCAGGCGGTGCACTCGGCACGGCTTGACTTCCAGGCAAGGATATTAATTGAAAACGGCAGAATACGCTGGCTGCAATTTTATGGCGAAACCCAGCTTGACCGCAGCGGCGTACCGATACGGCTGCTTGGAACCGTGATGGACATTACCGCCCGCAAGGAGCTGGAACAACAAAAAGACGAATTTATCAGCGTGGCCAGCCACGAGTTGAAAACACCGCTCACTTCCCTTAAAGCCTACGTACAGCTTGCGCATACAAGGGCAAAGCAACTACAGGATCCGGAAGTTTGCGAAACGATTGAAAAAGCGGAGACCCAGATCAATAAAATGACGCGCCTGATCCGCGATTTTTTAAACGCTGCGCAATCCGAATCCGGGAAAATGGTTTTGTACAGGCAAGAATTTTTCCTGGATGACCTGATACGAGAGATCATAGCCGACCTGTCTGTGGATCTCCGGCGAAAGCAGATCACGTTGAACGACTGTCCCCCCATTAAAGTTAATGCCGACCGGGAGAAGATAGAACAGGTATTGGGTAATTTGATCGGCAACGCATTGAAGTATTCCGGAGGGGATGAACCTGTGGTACTCACCTGCAACAAGGAGGAGAACCGCATCGTTGTAAGGGTGGATGATCACGGTCCCGGTATCAGTAGCGACGATCAGCTTCATTTGTTCGATCGCTTCTTCCGTTCCGAAAATTCGAGTTCCCGTAGTATTGCCGGCTTTGGTATAGGTTTATACGTGTCGGCTGCAATTGTGAAGCTGCATGGCGGCAACATCGGGGCCGACAGCGAGATTGGCCAGGGCTCCAGTTTTTGGTTTGACTTGCCTGTAATAACGCCCGCCAACAATCCCGCGAAGGAACTGGTTATGGAATAGTTGGGATCACCCTATTCTGCATTTGTCATTATAAACAACGTGAAGCATCTGATGCACGTAGCATGTCGTTTACCTGCCGCTCGTATAAGATTCTTCGCTGTCGCTCAGAACGACAATCGGTTAAAATAAACTCAAAAATGTAATTGAAACATTACCATTCTCCTTAACTAACTTCATATAAAACCCTAACTTTGCACCCGCAACAATATCACTATGAGTTTCAGAACCGAACACGATACCATGGGCGAGGTACAGGTACCTGCCGACAAATACTGGGGTGCACAAACCGAACGTTCACGCAATAATTTTAAGATAGGGCCCGAAGCATCGATGCCTAAAGAGATCATCGCGGCGTTTGCCTATTTAAAAAAGGCGGCGGCCTACACCAATACCGATCTGGGTGTATTATCAGCAGACAGACGCGACCTGATCGCTCAAGTTTGCGACGAGATCCTTGAAGGTAAACTGGACGCCGAATTTCCGCTGGTGATTTGGCAAACCGGCTCGGGCACGCAATCAAATATGAACGTGAACGAAGTGATCGCTAACCGTTCGCATGTATTGCAGGGCAATCAACTGGGCGAAGGCAAAACTTTTATCCATCCCAATGATGATGTCAATAAATCGCAATCATCAAACGACACGTATCCAACCGCAATGCACATTGCGGCCTATAAAATGGTGATGGATGTTACCATTCCGGGTGTCGAAAAACTGCGGGATACACTACAGGCAAAATCAGAAGCGTTTAAAAGTGTGGTGAAAATAGGCCGCACGCACCTGATGGATGCTACCCCGCTTACCCTGGGACAGGAGTTTTCGGGTTATGTATCGCAACTGACCCATGGATTAAAAGCGCTTAGAAATACATTGGACCATCTGTCTGAACTGGCATTGGGTGGTACCGCTGTTGGTACAGGCATCAATACACCCAAAGGATATGATGTAAAGGTGGCCGATTACATAGCCAAATTTACCAATTTACCTTTTCGCACAGCTGAAAATAAATTTGAGGCGCTGGCTTCTCATGATGCTATTGTTGAAAGTCATGGCGCGTTGAAACAAATTGCCGTTTCCTTAATGAAAATAGCTAATGATATCCGTATGCTGGCATCGGGCCCGCGGTCGGGTATCGGCGAGCTGCGTATTCCGGATAATGAGCCGGGATCGTCTATTATGCCGGGTAAAGTAAATCCTACACAGAACGAAGCGGTCACCATGGTAGCTGCGCAGGTGATGGGGAATGATGTGACCATTTCCATTGGAGGCTCGAACGGGCATTATGAACTAAATGTATTTAAACCGGTAATGGCGGCTAATTTCTTACAATCCGCGCGCCTGATTGGCGATGCCTGCGTATCGTTTAATGACCATTGCGCCGTAGGTATCGAACCAAATTATGAAGGCATTAAGAAGCACCTGGAAAACTCATTGATGCTGGTTACAGCCTTGAATCCTCATATTGGTTATGAGAACGCTGCTAAAATTGCCAAAACCGCGCTTAAGGAAAATAAATCACTGCGCGAAGCAGCTATTGGCCTGGGCTTATTGACTAATGAGCAATTTGACCAGTGGGTACGCCCGGAAGATATGATAGGAAGTTTGCCCCCCGACCCCCTGAAGGGGGAGAAATAAAGGTACTATGCAAAAACCTTTCGCCTTTCGCCTTTCACCTTTAACCTTACTAATAGCTTTCTGCTTCCTAATGGCCTGCGGAATAAATCCAAATCTTCAGGGTAAGGGAGAAGTCTATTTGCAGGGCGAATGGCAGCAGGATTCAATACCGATGCAGAAAAAACTGCTGGAGTATTCCCTTTACCATATAAAATTCAGTTGCGATTCTTTTTATATGAAGATCAGTTCTTTCAGCAAAGTAAATAATGGTCCTGATACCTGCATGAATTCAGGTCACTGGGCAGAATATGTGAAAGGAACTTATCAGCAGCGAAATGACACCCTGCATTTGAAGGGTCAGTTTTCTAACGCTGATTATAGCTTAAAAAACGAGGGTGGCTGTTTCCGGTCCGGTGTTTACGAGGAGTTTTTTAAAGTCAGCAAAAAAACTGATTCGCTTATTCAATTTTCAAGTACGTCAAATGTTATACCCATCAACGCACGTTTAGTTAACCGAATTGTTTGTAATCCCAAACCATTGTAATATGAAAACGAA
This sequence comes from Bacteroidota bacterium, assembly GCA_025355225.1. Taxonomy (GTDB): domain Bacteria; phylum Bacteroidota; class Bacteroidia; order Sphingobacteriales; family Sphingobacteriaceae; genus Mucilaginibacter. Next base: position 618 of record JANYAB010000423.1, on the reverse strand, counting down.
TCTTTTAAAAAGACTGATCCTCGGTATCGCTATTATTTATGCTCCGCTGCAATCAATGGCATGGGGCGCTGAAGGGCACCGCATTGCCGGCCAAATTGCCGACAGCTATTTAACCCCAAAGGCACGCAAAGCCATCCAGGCTATTTTAGGTAACGAAAGTATAGCTATAACCAGTAACTGGGCCGATTTTATAAAATCAGATCCCAACTACAATTATTTATCTGTTTGGCATTATGTGGACCTGGATAAGCCTTATACCTATCCCGAGTTGCAGGACTATTTAAACCACGATACCAATGTGGATGCCTATACCAAACTGCAATTTTTGATTGGTGAGCTAAAAAAGAATGATCTGAGCAAGGGGAACAAATTGCTTTACCTGCGTATGCTGATCCATATTGCCGAAGACGTGCACCAACCCATGCATGTTGGGCATACGGAAGATAAAGGCGGCAACGATATTAAGGTAACCTGGTTCAACAATTCAACAAACCTGCATTCGGTTTGGGACTCGCAACTGATCGAGTTTCAGCAATTAAGCTATACTGAATACACTGCCGCTATAAACCACACTACTGCTGCACAACGTGCCGAATGGCAAAAAGCGCCGATCAGTCA
>JANYAB010000389.1 GCA_025355225.1 Bacteroidota bacterium | reverse complement strand
GACTGCGAAATGCTTAAGGGTTGACGCCACACCTTCTTCCTGGATACCCAGGGTCATTTGCTTGCCCAGTTCGGCGATCAGGAAAGGATCTTCGCCATAACATTCTACTACACGGCCCCAGCGCTGGTCGCGGGCAGGGTCGAGAATGGGTGCGTACACGTTGGTGTAGCCAAGCGCCTTTGCTTCGCGGCCCACGGTTTGACCGGCCTGTCTAACTAAGTTTTTATCCCAGGTACTGCCAATACCAATTGGAGCGGGCAGCGAAGTGGCCCTGTCGTGGTTAAGGCCATGAATTCCTTCGTTTGTAAAATCAACGGGGACACCCATACGCGTTTCTTCAACAAACCATTTTTGAATGGTGTTAATCGCTTCTGCATGTTTGCTGTAAGGAAAAGAGTATTGAGTAGGCGCCGCATCGGTGTGCGAAGTAAGGTTGTTTAGTTCCTCGTCGATATTAGCAATGCCATCTTTCCAAACCTCGTTCTTCCACGATGGCGTGGGCATTTCTTCTTTCAACACCCGTTTATAGCCATATAAAGTTGCCAGCTGACAAGTTTTTTCCTCCACGGTCATCTGGCTCAAAAGATCATTTATCCGTTTATCGATCGGTTGGGATGGGTCCTCGAATACATCCATTTTGCCATTCTTGTTAAAATCTACCCATCCTTTGTGGTAGATGTTTTTTTGCTGAGCGGAAGTTAGGCTATAGATTAGGAGCAGTAGCAGGAGCAGTGGCAGTTTCTTCATAGGATTTGAAATTCAGGTTTGGATTCAAATATAGGATATGCGGGGAAAGAATTATAAATTAGCATTGTTTTTACCAATTTCTATCTAAATTAATACACAAAAAATCGGCATGCAATACCATGTTTCAACCCCGGAAGAATACATTGCTGCGCTTCCTGATGACAGGAGGGAGCCGGTAAGCCGCTTACGGGAAGTAATACTAAAAAATCTACCCAAAGGATTCGAAGAAACGATAGGTTATGGCATGCTGGGTTATGTGGTGCCGCATTCGCTATATCCCAAAGGATACCATTGCGATCCGACGGTGCCTTTGCCTTTTATTAACCTGGGTTCGCAGAAAAACTTTATAGGGTTGTATGCCATGTGTGTTTATGGGGAAACAAAATTGAAGGAGTGGTTTGTTAGCGAGTATCCAAAACATTGTAAAACCAAACTTGATATGGGAAAGGCTTGCATTCGTTTCAAAAAAATGGATGACATTCCCTATGATCTCATAGGTGAGCTGGCGGGGAAAATCACCCCCGCAGAATGGATAGCAATTTGCGAAAAGGTGGTTAATAAGGAAGGAGTTCGGAAGTCGGAAAGCATGGAAGTAGGAAAGTTATGAGGGACCGGGAGACTTACCAAATAAGCATCTTTCGGACTTGCGCGGACTTTCAGACTTCCCGACTACAAGGGAAGAACTCATTTTATTTCTCCGCAAAACTAAATGACATTAGGATTGTTTTTAATCAACTAATCAAATTGGTCATTCGTATAAAGAGTATGTTTAAGTATCTGGCGATTTTTTTTATTAGTTTAGGGTTTAGCGCTTCGGTGAAGGCTACGCCAAGTGCTGAACAGATTTGCGGCAAATGGGTGTCGTCCGAGCAAAACCTGATCGTACAGGTTTACAAGGAAGGAGACCAGTTTGTAGCTAAAATTGTATGGTTTAAAGATGACCCAAGCAAGCCGATGGGAGATTGGTGTGATATAAAAAACCCTGATCCCCAGCTACGTACCCGCAGGATATTAGGTATGAATGTTTTAAGTGAGCTTAAATATGATGCTGATAAACACTCCTGGGAGGACGGGATGATCTATGATGCCAAAAACGGGAAGCAATGGAATGCTTCTGCATATATCGATAAACAAGGCGTGCTTAAAGTTAAGGGCTTCTGGCACTTTAAGATATTTGGCAAGACGATGACCTTCAAAAGATTGGTATCAGATCAAAAAAATATCGCCCAGGTGTTACCGGGGCGATAACGTTATTTGTTAGAGACGCAATGCATTGCGTCTCTAACAAATAATCAATTAATTGACTTTGTCAAATTCTCCGGCAGCTTTAACAACAACCTCATCGCTAAGCATTGGAGAACCGAATTTGCTGCCAAAGTTAAAATCAGAACGTTTGATCGTTCCGGTTACCTGGAAACCAGCATCCGGGGTCTTGCTCATCGGGTTGGTAATTGTGCCACGATACCACAAATCAAGAGTTACCGGTTTGGTGACACCGTTTAAAGTTAGATTCCCGTTTAATTTGTAATGACCTGCACTAGTTGGCTGAATTGAATTGCTTGCAAAAGTCATAGTAGGATATTTTGCTACATCAAAAAAATCAGGGCTTTTTAAATGACTATCGCGCTGATCAACACCTGTGTTTACTGAAGCCGTATTGGCAGTAAAATTAAATTGAGCGTCGCTGAAATCTGGCTTTGATGAAGTGATGGTGGCATCAAAGTCTTTAAATACGCCGTCAACATCTGATACGGCTAAGTGAGTGATAGTAAAAGTAAGATGCGAATGGGCTTTATTCACCTTCCACGTCTGGGCAAATACTGCAGAGTTCATCAGAACCGCTGCTGCTAAAATGAAGATTTTTTTCATGTAATTTTTTTTATTTGTGAGTACCTAAATGATTGTATGATGCAAAAGTAGACAAATTCTTAAAATTACTTGTTTAAACATGCAATTTATTGTCTGACGATTGTAAAAATATATCTACAACTCTTATAGACTATCTATATATTCTAAAAAGAGTTCTTTTATATGTCATCCTTCCCTCAAAAAAAGTCTTTCGTCCACAAACGAAGTTCAAATTCCTTAACTTTACTAAAACACCCAAGAGAAGGATAAAATATTGAATACCCGCCCGCCTAAAAATACCCGGATAGAGCCATTAAGCCTTAAAGAGCGGCTCGCTGCACTTCGTAACCTGCCAGCATTTTTTAAATTAGTTTGGCAAACCAGTCATTGGATGACTGTTGTTACTTCATCGCTGCGCATAGTTCGCTCGGCAATGCCGCTTGGTTTATTATATGTTGGCAAACTGATCATAGATGAAGTGATCAAGGTTCGTCATATTCCTGCAGGCAGCACTTATCACTTGTGGGAATTGGTAGCGGTGGAATTGGCGCTCGCCGTTTTGACCGATGGCTTGAACAGGGCTATTACACTGATGGATAGCCTGCTCGGCGACCTTTTCAGCAATCATACTTCAGTAAAAATAATGGAGCATGCCGCGACCTTGGACCTTGACCAATTTGAGGATTCTGTTTTTTACGACAAGATGGAGCGTGCCCGCCAGCAAACCGTTGGCCGTACCATACTACTTTCGCAGGTAATGAGCCAGGTGCAGGACCTGATCACTATCGGGTTCCTCGCTGTTGGGCTAATGGCATTCAATCCCTGGCTGATCATATTGCTGCTAATTACAATTATCCCGGCATTTTTAGGCGAATCTTATTTTAACGATCAAAGCTATGCGCTTACCCGCGGCCAAACACCGGAGCGCCGCGAACTGGACTACGTACGCTTCCTTGGCGCCAGTGATGAAACAGCCAAAGAAGTGAAGATATTCGATCTGTCGGCTTTTATCATCGAACGTTTCAGGCAATTATCTGGTAAGTTTTACGAGGATAACCGCAAACTATCTGTACGGCGCTCAGTTTGGGGGACTTTCTTTGCTGTATTGGGCAGCCTTGGATATTACTCGGCCTATGTGGTGATCATTATAAAAACCGTCAATGGCAGCGCTACTGTTGGCCAGCTTGTTTTTCTTGCAGGGTCGTTCAGGCAGTTACGGACCCTGCTTGAAAGTATTTTATCCCGTTTTACGGCGGTATCGCAGGGAGCAATTTACCTGCGCGATTTTTTTGAATTCTTTGAGATCCTGCCCAAGATCAAAACAGCGGCAAATCCTTTACCTTTTCCTAAAAGCCTTCAATTGGGCTTCACTTTTGAGAACGTAGGGTTCAGGTACATTAATTCTGAACGTTGGGCAAACCGGCATTTAAGTTTCACGTTGCACCCAGGCGAAAAACTGGCATTGGTGGGGGAGAACGGCGCTGGAAAAACCACTTTGGTGAAATTGCTTGCACGTCTTTATGATCCTACAGAAGGCCGCATTTTACTGGAAGGTATTGATTTGCGGGAATATGACCTTGCCGACCTGCGTATGAACGTGGGTATTATTTTCCAGGATTATTTGCGGTACCAGATGACTTTTGCACAGAACATTGCAGTCGGCAATATTAGTCAGAAAGATAATCGCCCATTAATTGTTGCCTCGGCTCAGCAAAGCATGGCCGATGTTCTTGCTGCTAAATTACCGGATGCTTACGATCAGATGCTGGGCAAACGCTTTGCAGACGGGGTTGAGTTATCGGGCGGAGAATGGCAGAAAGTAGCCCTTGCACGGGCATACATGCGCAACGCTCAACTGCTTATACTTGATGAGCCAACTTCGGCACTTGATGCCCGGGCAGAGTTTGAGGTTTTTAAGCGTTTTGTTGAGCTTACCAAGGGTAAAACCGCTGTATTGATATCTCACCGTTTCAGCACGGTACGCATGGCTGATCGTATCGTGGTGCTTGAAAAAGGTGAACTCATCGAAATAGGAAGCCACGAAGAACTGCTGCTTAAAGGCGGCCGTTATGCCGAACTTTTCGATCTGCAGGCAATGGGGTACCGGTAAAAGAATTAATTTCTATTGATAGTATCACTAATTGGCATGTTTAATAAATAGAATACTACTTATTAAAAAGAATTGACCGGGGGGAAAGGTCGGGTAACAGCTATACTGTTAAAAACATAGTGTAATTAAGCTGGCTATCATGGCAGGCTATCATACTTGAGTGATCGAATTCAACTTCAAGGTTTTGCATATTATGCTGGTTCCAGTCGTCAATATCTATAAGTCCGGGGTTGGTTTGATAATGTGAATCGTTATTTGGGCATTTTACTACGTAATCACCTTGCTCCACCATAGAAATAATTGGACGGGCGCCACAATGCATACATGCTGTGCACGCAACTGATCTTGGAATGTTAATATAGCCCCGCATAGTTGTTATTAGTACGAAGCAATCTCAAAAAATGTTGCTATGAAGTTAATTTTTTTAATATCAGCGAGATATGTAGTGTAAAAAGCATTGATATAATATACTTTGATGTTCCAAAGATCGGCTGGACGACTAATTATGCAGCAAATAAAAGTTTTAGTGGTAAAACTTATTAAGTTTGAATCCGGGTTACACCACTTAGCACAATAATTCCTTTGAAAAACTTTCCTATTACAAATTCCACACTTTCAGCAACGCATCTTTGTGCGTTTCTGCAAAATAAATATGATTTGAGTTCCAATGCGATATGCAGTTTACTAAAAACGGGCATCAATGATTCTTACCTTGTGGTTGATGATGAAAAAAAATATGTATTCCGGGTATACAGTTTAAATTGGCGGACTAAAACGGAAATTAAGGAGGAGATCAAGCTGCTGAATTTACTGAGTGAAAATAATATCCCGGTATCATTCCCTCTCACTGATGTTAGTGACAATTATATCCAGGAATTTGACGCTCCGGAGGGGTGCCGGTTCGGTGTTCTGTTCTCCTACGCCCAAGGTGAAAAACTCATTAATTTTCCAATAGAAACTCATTATAAAATTGGCGTCATCATGGCCGGGATGCATAAGCTGACTGTCGGTTTGCGTTTGGAAAGAGTTGTTTATACGCCAGAAGTAGTTTTGGTTGATTTATTTGAGCAGCTTAAAAGGTTCCTTCCTTGTGGTGCAGAAGAAATGGATTTTATGC